>NZ_OMWA01000017.1 GCF_900314615.1 uncultured Methanobrevibacter sp.
GTTAATCCAATTCTATTGGCCACAATTAGGATAAAACTCATAATTAATTGGTAAATTGATTGAAAATACTTACAATAATCACGTATTGTTCTGTCACTTGGTTCTATGGCATGTGAAATTAAATTATACAAGCGATTGTACTTTGCATTATAAGCCAGTTTCACTGTACTTGTGATTTTATTTATATATCCATAAAAAATTAGTTTTATCATATCTTTGAGGTCAAAAGGTGGTTTTCCAACATTGGAAATTTTTCGTTTGATTTTAAAGAAATTAAAAGTACCATCAACGATTGTTGATGCAAGATACATTAGTTGAAATTCATCTTCCATTTCTTCTATTTCCTTGCTTTTATCGCTCAAAATATAGTTATTCAAAATCATATCAATTAAAAACTCCTATATTGAATTAAATAATTATAGATTTAACTACAATTAATTATATATTTGTTATTTCTAATATAAATAGATTTAAATAACTTATAATTAGAATAATTAGTAATAAAGTATTAAAATTAAATATTAGTAATTTTAAAAAATAATTAGAATAAATTACCTCCAACAAGAGGATTAATTTAAAAAATAGAGAGTATTTATGGAAAAAAATTTGCACAAATTAAAATTGAACAAAATTTAATAAAAATAGAAAAAATAGGTTAAATTGAATTAAATTTAAAGCTTAATAATTTCTGCCAACACTCAATTAGTTCATATATTTGCAAAATTATAATATATTGTTTTTACAAATAATTAACTGTATAAAATTTGGAGAAGATAATCTTGAAAATTTATAAAATTAGTTTATTTATTTTAATGATAATGATTTTCTCTGTTGGATTTGCTTTTGCTGAAGATGCAAACCAGGCTGATTCTACTTTCGGGGTAACTAATGATACAGTTATTTCTGATGGTGGATCATCTAATTATGGAGATTTACAGAATGAATTTCCAAGTGGTGTGTCTGGAGCGGTAAATTTAGCAGCGAATTATACTTTTGATGAAACAAAAGATAAGTATAAGCAAGTTGAAATAATAGGAAGTCCGGGCAAAGAGATTGTAATAAATGGTAATAATCATGTTATTGATGGAAATGGTAAAGCTGGTGCTTTAAAAATTTCCAATGCTACCGTAACTATTAAGGATTTAGTTTTTAAGAATTCTGCAATCTCTTCCATTATTGTATCTAATTCTACTTTAGTTTTAAATAATGTATACTTTATGGATAACAATGATAGTGAGTCTGGAGCTGCGATTTTCTGTGATTATGGAGCAGTAACTGCAAACAATTGTCTCTTTTCAGATAACTATGCTCCTAAAGGTGGTGCAATATATGTTTCAAGAGGTGATTTGGAAACTATAAAATCTACATTTACAAATAAAAATCCTGTTGACTGGTCTTTAGTTTATGCTGTAAGGTCAAAAGTTAATGCTCAGCAATGTCTTTTTGAAAATGCTACTTCCAAATATGCAACAGCGCTATATGCGGATACTTCTAATGTAAATATTTTCAATTCTAGATTTAACAATTTATCAGCAAGTGTTACTGCAGGTGCTATTGCCTCTAAAAGGATGACTAACCTTACTGTGAAAAACTGTGAATTTGAAAATATCCGTTCTGTTAAAAATGGTGGTGCTATTTTTGCTGATATTAATGCTGACAGCGAAAATTTAAAAGGAACTACTTTAGTTAATGCCACTAAATTTATAAACTGTAAGTCCGGATATGGTGGTGCAATTTTACAATTAGGCGGATCTTTAATTGTTATTTTCTCTGATTTCATTGGCAATGATGTGGATTATAATGGTGGTGCAATCTATGCATCAAATGCTACTTTCTATGCTGGAAGAGATAATTTCACCAATAATCAGGGATATAGTTATACTGAAGGGGGAGCTATATATTTAGATTATACTAATGATGTTGAAATTGAATGGTGTGAGTTCACAAATAATAAGGCTGCTGTAGGTGGAGCTATCTGTTTAATGGATTCTACATTTAAAGTTACCAATACTACTTCTCACAATAACGGAGAATTCATTCACGCTTATTTCGCTGGAAAAGGTTCACATTTCGCAGATTGTGAAAATGATGATAAATATAATTTAGACGACGTCTACTATCAATTTTATGTTAATCATGAAGGAAAACAGATTGTTTTAAATCCTATTAAAATTAATGGAAGTGCAAGTGATGAATCCTTTGACTTACGTGATTTCAATGCTGTAACTCCTGTTAAAAACCAGGGGTCTATGGGTGCTTGCTGGGCGTTTGGTACTGCAGGTGCAATCGAGTCCGCATTTAAAATGGCTACTGGTATCGAATTGGATATTTCTGAAGATAATATTCAAAATTCTGGGTTAAGATATTCCTACTATGGTAAACCTTCTATAACTGAAGGAGGATACCTTACCAGTGGTTTAGGATATGTTTTAAGCTGGTTAGGAATTGTTAATGCTGAATATGATAGTTATGATGAACTTGGTAAAATATCTCCTGTAATTTTCGCTGATAACTCTTATCATATTACAGATGCTATTAGGGTGAATAATAAAGATAAAAATGCAGTTAAAGAGGCATTAATTAAATACGGAGGATTAACTATTCATGTTAATGGGGCTGATCCTAACACTCCGTTCTATAATCCTAAAACTGCCGCATTATACTGTAACGATTCATCTTTAGGTAATCACTTTGTTACATTAGTCGGTTGGAATGATACTTACAGTGCGTCCAATTTCAAAATAAACCCTGGAGTTGATGGTGCATGGATTTGTAAAAACAGTTGGGGATCTGGCTGGGGGGATGGAGGATACTTCTATCTTTCCTATGCTGATGCTCCATTTAATGGTGCAAGGGCTATAGGTTACATTATCAATAACACTGATGTTTACAATAAAGTTTACCAATATGATATTCCAAGTTATGACGGATTTTTACGATACAGTAGTGTTGATCACCTTTCTTACGTTAATAGCTACATATCTTCCGGAAATGATTTAATCGCAGCTGTTGGAACTTACTTCGATAATGATAAAACAGAATATACAATCAATATTTACGTTAATGGAAATATTGTTTACTCTCAGAACGGAAAATCATTATACACTGGTTTCCATACAATCAAGCTCGATAAGACTATAGCAGTTAATAAGGGAGATAGAATTTCTGCCGAATTTGAAGTCAATACAAATATAGTTCCTTATGTTGGAGATTCCAGATTATACTTCGAAAAAGGAAATTCAATTGTAAATACTGAAAATGGTTATGCAGATTTAGCTGAAAAGGCCAGAACTGCCGTTGTTAAAATATACACTTTAAACAATGTAAATAATGTTGCAGGCACAAAATCATTCTTCTCAAAAAGCGCCACAGTTGTGAAATATGCAGTCGATGGTGCGGTACTTGTAATTTCTGAATTAGGTAAAACTTTAGGTTGGGCTACTGTTAACAATGGAGAAGCAGTATTCAACACTACATTTAAACCTGGAAATTATACTATTTCCACTACAATTAACAATACTGAAATTATATCCACTTTTGAAGTATTGCCTACTATTATCGTATCTGATGAATTTAATGTTACCTACAATTCAAAATATCCAATTGAAATTACTTTAATGGATGATAACGGCACATATTTAAATAATACTAATGTAACCGGATTTGTTGATGGTAAACAAGTCACTTTAGGCACTACTGATGGAAACGGATCTTTGATTATTTCCCCTGCTGATTTGAAATTAAAAACAGGTATTCATAAGATTGTTGTGGTCAATAATGTAACAGATGAAGAGGCTTTCGTAAATGTTAAAGTAGCTTCAAGATTCTCCGGTGCTAAAAATATTTCATTGTATTACTATGATGGAACTGCATTTAAAGTAAGAGTATATGATGATGCTGTATTGCCTGTGAAAAAAGGTACAAAAGTAATTTTTAACATTAAAGGTAAAAATTATGCAAGATACACTGATTCAAAAGGATATGCTTCATTTAAGATACCTAATGTGGTTACACCTGGAACATACAAAATTAAAGTTAAATATGCTGGTGAAACTGTTACAAAAACAGTTAAAGTAAAACAGGTCATTAAAGCTAAAAAGACTGTAACTGTTAAAAAATCCGCTAAAAAACTTGTTTATAAAGTAACTTTAAAAGGCAAAAAAGTTCTCAAATACAAAAAAGTAACCTTAAAAGTTAAAGGTAAAACATTAAAAGCAAAAACAAACAAAAAAGGAGTTGCTCAGTTTACCATTAACAAGAACATTATCAAAACTCTTAAAGTAGGTAAAAAATATACTATGAAAGTTACCTATCTTAAAGACACTGTTAAAAGCACTTTAAAAGTTAAACGTTAGAGATTCCCTCTCTAACTTCTATTTTTTTTTAATTCATTTTTCTTTACAGTTTACATGTGCTGTGAAATAATTTCTGTTTATTTGCCAATATTTTCGTTGCATTATCTTTAAATAGTCATGCATTAAAATAGTTCAATTGTACGTTGGCAGTATTTTAATTGAAGCTTCATTGAATATTCTGTAATGACTGTCTTTTTATGGACTTTTTCTTTTTCTTTAGAAACATGCAGTTATATAATTTCATCCAAATCATCAAAAACATCGCAACAAGGATTTTTTCCGTCGTTAATGCATGTTTTTACAGCATGTGCTGTTTTTAAATATTGTAAAAAAATAGTTTGGATGATAATAAAAAAGTTAGGGTGTTATGTGTCCTTAAAAAATAGAAATGGGGAAAAGTTAAAAAACTTATTCCCTGAAGGTTATATTTTCTTTATAAGTGTTTGTTTTACCGTTTTCATCGGTGAACTCTACGGATAATTCATGCTGGTCACTGAGAAGTTTCAACATGTCATATATTATCTGGGTTAAATCATTTTTGGTTGTTCCGTTGAAGATCAGTTTTCCATCAAGATATACTAGAAGAACTCCATTTGTAAAATCAAAATTAAAGAGTTTATTCAGTGTATCTAATGTAATCTGATTGTTATAGATTGGTATTTCTTCATTGTTACTACTTACAATCATTGTTGAGTATTCCTGGCTGTTGTATGATGAACTTTCTTCATCATTATTGTTGCTATAGTAATTTCTGGAATATGTTTCCTGACTGGAACTGTCGTCAGAAATCGCTTTGGAACTTCCTTTTTTAGGTAACTTACTTTGTTTTACCGGATCAATTTTTGTATTGTTTATGAATGTATTGTTTTTGAAACTGTCAATCATGGATGGGTATTTAGAGTAAACTGATGCATCATCACTTTCACCATACCTTGCATGATTGTTCTTGAAAATATTGTTGTTAATGCGGGCATGGAATCCAACCACCATTATTGCCCCAGCACGTTTTTCTGCAATATTGTTTTCAAATCTATTTCCTTCAATGGTAATTTTACCATTTCTGACCATAATTGCTGCTCCGGATTGTCCTCTATTGTTGATAAAGGTTGAGTTTTCTATGCTTCCATCTTTACCGTCCCAATAGATAGCTCCACCAAAGGTATCAATATATGCATTAATCAGAGTAAGTCCAGTTATTTTCACGTCATCTCCATCTATTTGGAATATTCTTGCTTCTTTATTTCCGTTAATTGTCATTCCGTTACCGTTGAGTTCAAGACTTTTGGATATCAATATGCCGCTTGATAAGTCTTTATCTACAGTAGGATTATAAGTATAATTTTTTGTTAATGTTAATTTGTCTTTTGCACCGTCAATAAGTTTTTTCAAATCTGTAAATGTTCCGGTACTTTTTGATTTATCGCTGCTTTTTTGTAAGGTATTTTCCTTAGAAACAGTTAAAATATCGTTTGCATCTTCAGCACTGCTGATAACTTCATTGTCAGAAGCGGATTTTAAAGTATCTGCCTCATTCACTGAAATAGACTCCATATCGGAATCTTGTTCGTACATAGTCATATTCATGGTATCGTCAGATGTTGCACTGATTGCACTTACGCCGCATAAGAATATCATGAATATGATAAATATTGTTAAATAATTTTTTAATTTCATAATTTACCTTTTTTTTAAAATTTTCATCTACTCATTTACTGGATGGCCGCATCCTGAACAGAACATGTCCCCAGGTTCAAGTGATCGTCCGCAGTTACTGCATTTCAGTTCCTGCTGTACTTTGTTTCCGCATTTGGAGCAGAACATCGCATCGGGTGCTAATTTGTTACCGCATTTTGTACAGAACGCTGCATCTCCTTGTGGCTGGTCATTTGCTGGCTGTTGTGGAGGTGCCTGGTTTGCCTGTTGCTGGTTGGTGCCAAAGTTCTGACCGCCTGCAAATAATCCTCCGGCCATGTTTCCGCCTACGTTGTTTCCAAGCATCTGGCCGAATGCCATTGCCATAGGAAAACCGGCTACCATTCCGTCAACTCCTCCTTTGTTTCCAGGGTTTTCAGCATATTTTTTAGCAACATCAGCCATCTGTTCGTCAGCCCAATTAAATCCAAGTGCTCCGTATTCCATTTTTTTGTTCAATACGTTTTCAAGCTTTTCGGTTTCTTCTTTAGGCACAATAATGTTGGATATGTAAAATGTAACAAGATTTACACCATATTCCTGGAAATCCTCTTTTAACTTTTCATGCAAAGCCTGAGAAATGTCCTCCAAATGCTGGGTAATGTTGTAATAACTTACTTCAGACATTATTTTTGACAAGTAGTTTTTAACTTTAGTTGTGATTTTGCCTTTGAAATAGTCTGTAACCTGATCGATAGTGTTGAAAGTTTGTGTTCCCACCACGTTGGTCATGAATTTTTTTGCATCATCAATAACAATGTCCATTACTCCGGATGCTCCAACATTTATTGGTATCTGGAATGTGGGTTCAATAACCGGAAAACGGCTGCTTGTTCCCCAAACCACATTTAATGAAGTTGCTTTATTGATGAAATACACTTCACAATGGAACTGGCTTACGCCTTCGGTAGGAATGTTAATTAAGTTTCTCAAAATAGGAATGTTTCCAGTTTCGAGGGTGTACTTTCCCGGACCGAATTCATCCAGTGCTTTTCCATCCTTATAAAATATGGCAACTTGTGATTCATGGACAATTAATTTTGAATGTGTGTTAAAATCTTCTGCAGGATGTTTCCAGACTAATGTGTCTTTGTCTCCTTCAAATTTAATTACTTTTAAAAGTTCAACCATTTCATTTCCTCCATTTGGATTATATTATTCCAAAGATCTTTTTAGGTTTAGGTTTTTCATATTCTGAATTGTATTCATGTATCTTTTCAACATATGCGTCAATATATTTGTCATGCTCTCCTTTATCGAAAAAGCTTATGTACTTGTACATCGGTGTGTGAATGTCAATTGAGTAAATCCAGCAGTCCACTGCATCTTGGTAGGTGTCATCAGTTATATTTTCGACTAAATCTCCATAATTATTTAGCAGGTAACTTAATTCCAAAAGAACATTTGCATACCATGCAAAATACTCTCCATCAGGATGTTCGTATTCCATTTCTTCAAAATAGGGTCCATAATAACTTTCAACTAGTCTTATTGTTTCATCTGTGAACAGGTTTATTGCTTCATTTTTCTCTTCTACATCTTCTAGGCCTTCAACTATTGATACTGCAGAGGCTGTTGAACTGTAAAATTCATCAATTGCTCTTTCATCTAAAAAATCATATAAAAACGCTCTAAAGTATCCGGCATAGAATTGGGCTTCCCAATCAAATGGTTCTTTGATTAATATTTCACTGTAATATTTATGTCCAAATTCACTGTCTCCGTTATCACGGGCTCTTCTTGCAAGTTGATATAAGTTATCTAATTCTGAAGAAAATTCTTCTGAGTATTGCTGTTGACTTTCTCCTGTCGGAGCATCATTTGCTGGAAATTTAGTTCCGCAAGCCTGGCAGATATAAAATCCACCTTCTCTTGTAACCATGTTGCTTCCGCACATTTCACACATTAATTCGTTCATATAAACTACCTTTTAATTTATATGTATATTATTTTGTTTATAGGGGTATTTTAATTTTTTTTAATTATTGGAGGCTTCAATTAATCAGTTGTTGTTTTTCATAATATCTGCTTCAGTTCATTTAGACTCAAAAATATGATAATCATTTGATTAAAGATGAGGAATATTTCGAAGTTACTTGCTGGCACTCTTGGATTAAATGTTCTCAAATTTTGGTATGCCTAAAAATATAGAAACATTTATATACTAGGTCAACCAACTTTTATACAAGTGACATGAATTTAGGTTAACCTAAATTTTCACTTTAAACAAAACATATTATTAGTCAATAATATAAAATCTCCAAAATTAAATATTAAATTAGCTTTTCACAATTTTCTAATTTAATATTCGGGAAAATTTTAATCTGCCGAAATTTTCCAAACGAATTCGATGTTTTAACTCTCCATTAATAAACATCTTAAATTCATTATACTCTCTTTTGAAATGGCGGCGAAATTCCGCTGTTTCCCACTCCATATTTTTTTTGATCATTTTTTATTTTAATTTTTATAAAATTTAGGTATACCTAAAAAATAGAAACATTTAAATACTATCTTGCACAATCTAATTTTAGTGATAAAAAATTAGGTATGCCTAAAAATCTAATTTTAATTGCTAGTGTTTTTTTTGGTTAAAGACCATATTAATACACTCCGATTAATTGCTAAATTAGTTTACACTCTCTTTCTAATTTAGTAAAAGCATATAACTACTCTCAAGAAATTAAATATGGGAGCCCATATTTAATTTCACCTATCTTATTCTTTTAAACACTTTTTTTAATTAATTAACAGTTTATTAGGTAATATTTAAGTACAATAATTAAGAAACTAAAATATAACTTAATTAAAGTAGGTAATATTATGGATAGAACAAGAAAAATAATTATTGCTATCTTGATTGTTGTTCTCATTTTGCTTGTAGCAATAATTGGTGGGGCACTGTTCATCGGCAAAAATTCCGAACTTTCAAAAGGAAACAAAAACATATTGGTTTGTGCAATTGATGAAAGTGAATCTAGGCCGGGAATGGGTGCTTGTGACATGTGTTTCATTGTAACATTGAATAATGGTACTCTAAAAAATTATACTGCTGTTTATCCTGGAGGACTGACACATCCGACTGCAGCTGAACCTGCTGAAGCTCAGTCACAGGGTGCGGGATCTAAATTGCTCCTTCACGATGCATTTTGGGATGCTGACAACGCTAAATCCATGCAGCTTGCAAAAGAAATTGTAGAATACAACACTCACAAGGAAATTGATTCTGTTGTAGCCGTAAACAGCGAAGCACTTGATGCTATTCTTAAAGAAGCAGGCACATTGGAAATCAATGGTAAAAACACTACAGCTAGTGGTATTGATATAATCCGTGAAGAAGACTGGGGTCAGGGCGTTTCCAGAGGACAGGCAGTTCTTGACATTGTTAAAGCAGCAGCGAATGCAGCTAAGAATCCTGATGTAAAGTCTGCAATGGTTAATGCCGCACTTGACCAGTTTTCTAAAGGAAATATCGTCATGGATAATCAAAATGAATTTGTAGGATTACTTGCATCAAAAGGAATTGAAACCATCTTCGGTTAATTCCTTTTTTTTAAATTTTTGGTTCTAATTTTTTTATAAAAACTCCCATAAACATCACAATCATCGGAAAAATAACTGTATAAATTAACATCACTATATTGGATGGAATTATATCTCCCATTACAGTTGAACCCGCCATCAGCATTATCAGGCTGATAACTGGTGCTAAAATAGCTATAAATGTATAAATCAGAATAAATGAATTTAATTTCTGAGAATATTCCTTTAACTTTATCTGCATGTCAAAAGAAATATCCTCAGCTATCACTTCCAGACTGTTGGCCAGATTTCCTCCGACTCTTAAGGTACCTACGAGCTGCTGGACGGCTCTTGTCAAGCCTTCGGATTTTACTCTTTTTGACATTTCCAAAAGCGAATCTTCTGTTGATTTTCCAAATTTCACCTCTTCGAGAACCCTGTTCAGTTCCTTTGAAAATGTTCCGTAATCTGCATTTCTAATTGTTATCAATGTATCATGAAGTCCTTTTCCGGACTTTAATTCTATGCTCATATGCCTCAAAGCATACGGTAAGTCCTGATTCAAATCGGAATAATTTCTCTGATTTTTCATTTGAGGATAATACAAAATAAAAATGTAGGTCATTGCAGTTATTGTGAGAAATATTCCTGCAACTTCCAAAGGAGAAACGATAAGTAAAATTACAATCAGCACTGCCAGAAGAATCAATGTGGACTTTTTAAGCATTAATTTCATTAGAATTTCTCTTAATTTATCCAAAAAAGTCACGTCCTGAGAGGAGGTCTTGCTTTCAACCTCAAGATTGAGTCTGGAAAATATGTTATGGATTTTTTCATTGTTTTTCTCCTGATTTTCCTTATCAGTGTTTTTAAAAGAAAAATTTTTGATTGATGATATGCTTGACAATGCTAAATCACCAATCAGGATAAAAAATCTGTTGAGCATCATATCACCTGTTTAAAATAATTCTCTCAAGAACATTGTCGCCGTTTTTGAAATACAAATCCAGGACGTTTTTAACTTCTTCTACTGAACGAATGTCTTGTTTTACCATATGTTTCAGTACGAGTTCTCTTTTTTCGATTTCCTTGTGAAGTTCAGTTATGGATTTTCCGCTTAAAGCTGCAATCTGTGATAAAGTTTTACTTGAAACGCTCACATTATCGATGGTGTCTGTTTCAGGATTCCATTGAAATATCTTATTCAGCTGAATTACACCTTCTTCCATTCCGACAATTTCTGCAACTTCACTGATTCTTCTGTATGAAACTCCTGAAGAAGTATAAATCCTGTTCTGCATTATGATAAAGTCAATTGCTTGAATCATGATTTCGGGAACTTTCATGGGGTCGTTGGTAAGTCTTGTTATAGTTTCTCTTGCATCGTTTGCATGCAATGTTCCAAATCCTGAATGTCCGGTATTCAATGCTGTAAACAGTGTTATCGCTTCGTCGGCTCTTACTTCTCCTACAATGATTCTGTCCGGACGCTGCCTTAATGCGTTTTTAACAAGGTCGTTCATTGTAAGTTCTCCCTTGTTTTCGACATTTGCAGGTCTTGTCTCCATCCTGATTACATGCTCGTGGGGAATCTGAAGTTCTAGAGTGTCTTCTATTGTAATGATTCTCTCCTTTGGATTTATAAATGATGCAAGTGCATTCAGTGTTGTTGTTTTTCCCGAACTGGTTCCTCCGGAAATGATTGCATTTGCTGATTTTACTCCAAGCCCGTCAATGCACAGCCATAAAAAAGCGGCCAGTTCAATGGAAAGGGTTTTTGATTTAATCAAATCAATTATGGTCAGAGGATCCTTTTTGAATTTCCTGATTGTAAGTGAAGGCCCGTCGGGAGATACCGGAGGGATTGTAGCATTGATTCTTGATCCGTCAAGTAATCTGCCATCTAAAATAGGAGATTCCTGGTCAATTCTTCTGTTGATTTGTCTTGCAATTGAATCGATTAAATCAGTCAGTTCCTTTTCATCGCTGAACTGGATATTGGTTTTCATCATTCCGTACTGTCTGTGATAGACAAAAACAGGCTTGTCGATTCCGTTAATCATAATCTCTTCCAGATCATCATCCTGGATTAACGGGTCAATTTCACCATATCCGACAATATCTCTGAGGAGCTTGTTTGCTAACCTGTCCAAATATTCATTTGAGATGTCAGTATTTTCACCGTTGTTGGAAAGCCTTTGAAATAAAAAGTGCTTGATGTCATTTAACAGTCTTGATTCATTTGGCTGGAAGTTTTCACCGGATGATATGGCTAGGTCAACTAAATTTTCACGAAGTTCTCCTAAGATAATTTTTTCCTTGTCACTGTAATTTTGTTTGACTGTGTTATATTGCGGTATAATCTCATTATTGTTCATATTTTCACCTATAAAGAATTTTAATCACATTATAAGATTAACAGTCATTATTTATAAAGTTTCTATTTGAATCGAAAGCATTATAACTGATTAAAATCAATTCAATATTATGAAAGCAATTTAGAGGTGATTTTATCTTAGATATTGATGAAAAAATTCGCTCACTTGATGAATGTGAAAAATGCTGTGATGTCCAAATCAAAAAGTTTTCCCCGTTAAGGGATTTGATAAACTTTGAAGATTATGATGGGGATTACATGAGATGCGTTTGCGGAAAAAGGCCTTTGGATATTGTCATGAGCCATATCTTAAAAATCATGATTGAATCGGAAATAGTTCCTCCAAAAGCAACATTGAGACGAAATTCCCCAGTTCCTTTATGTGATTTTTACTACAGCAGTTTAAATCCGCAATTTATTCAAAAAAATACTTTAATACTTCTTCATCCTGATTTTACCTCTGAAGTTGCATCAAAATTAATTGAAGAAGTGCCTGAAGTGAAATGTGTTTTAAAGGGAAGTCCGCAAAATCTTGCAGGGCAATTCGACAGGGATTCACAAATAAATCACTTTGAAATTCTCGAAGGTGACGATACTCAGATAAATGTCATGAGAACACTTCTAAAAGAAAAAGTAATCATTGTCAAGCATCAGTCAAAGCACCATATAGAAGTTGCTGTAACAACAGAGCAGAAACTTTTAAGGCTGCATAATTATCTAAACAATAACAATATTAAAAAAGGAGTGGCTATTGATGCCATGTGCGGTTTAGGGGCTTTGGGAATTTATCTTTTAAAATACGGTTTTGAAAAGGTAATATTCAATGACATAAATCCTGAAATGATTGAGGCATTGAAAAATAACCTTGAGATAAATGAAATTTCTCAAGGATATGAAATTCATACTGGAGCTTTTGAAGATTTGGATTCTGATTATGTAGATTTATGTGTAATTGATGCATATCCTGGAGCAGATATCTCTGAAATTACTGAAAAAGCAGAGAAAATAGCTGATAATGTGCTGATTATCTAAGCTATAAACAGCTTCTTTCAAAATCTTCCTGAACTACTTCCAAAAGCTGTTTTATTGAATTATTCATATTTATTTCGGTAATTTTAGATTTTGAATTGTACATTTGAAAAACATATTCCTGGGCAAATGAGCGGCTCATAAATTCAATATTTTCGAAATTTATGACTGTGATGTTCTCTTTATTTATATAATCAAAGATTTTTTTTGCAGTTGGTGCTGTTCCTAGTTTTTTGGGACATTTTTCATCAAGTTTTAATTCAAATTCAGGCATTGTTATCATCTTCAATTTTATTTATGTTTTTAAATTTTAAATATTTATAGATATTATCAACTTTTTTGTTTTTGATTTTTAAAATAACAAATGTTCCATTAATATTATGGTCGTTAAAGTAGGTTTTCGCCCCATTTTTTGTAACTGTGCAAACTCCACTTCCGGATGCTATTGTCATATTACCGCATAAACCTAATGTTGTTATTCTTGCAGTTGAATTAAGACCTCTTCCTCGAAGACTGTATTTTTCTTTATCACTGGTTTTTCCGTTAATTGAATCAAATAATGCTTCACAATCATTTTCAGATGGTATTGATGCATCTTCAAAACTTTTTGGAATTCCAATTCCGTTATCAAAAATGCAAATATTAATGTCTTCATCACTTTCATTAATTATTTGAATATAAGCATTTTCAAACTTTGAATGTTTGTATATGTTAACCAGTAATTCATATAACATAAAATCAATACTTTGAATGTCAGCATCCTTTGGAAGAAATTTCAGTATTTGATTAGTGAATGTTGATAGATATTCATCTATTTTTTCTGAAACTTTGTTAAAATCATTAAAACTGTAATGTTTTAATTCTTTGATTTTTAAAGATTCGTCACTGATAATCATATTGAACTCCTCGTTTGAAATTAAGTTATTGGACTTGATAAAACATAATACTGGTAGAGTTATAATCAAATTCAATTCAAATTCTCTATTGTTTTTAATTTTTGTAATGATGTTATTTATTTCTTTGATTTTTTCCATTTTTTCACCTCAGATAAACATCTGCATATAAATTACTATTGCCGGAATAATCAGAACTCCCATAAGATGTGATTTTCCAACTCCAAGAAAGTGAGGAAGCATTCCCATTGCAGTTGAAGTAATCAGGGCCAATGTCATATATCCGACCGGGGCCTGATAATAAAATACGAAAATGTATAAAATCACAATCTGAAGTATAATCACTCCAATTGAGAGTTTTTTATAATCAACACGACTCATAAGTCTTGAAAAAGAATCACCTAATTTAAGAGCCAGAACAAGTGAAACGGAAACTGCAATCAGTGATGCGAATATGAAAATCACAAGATGGTTCAGATTCATCTCTGAGATAAGATAAGACATGTAAACGGCTATTCCGCTTCTCGGATTCCCGATGATATAAATTGCAATAAGCGAAAACAGACAGTCTGAAACGTTGAGCCCGGATGTTGCAAGCAAAAAGTTTACAGTATCGTCATCGTCATTGTCACTGGCTCCACTTGCAGCCTGTGCTATCACAGTTCCCTGTGCAGGTCCAAATCCCGGAAGGAATCCTAAAATTGCACCCGTAATTCCTCCGGCAAAAATACTTTTGTACTTGTTGAAATCAAGTTCAAGTTCATAAAAAGGATTCTGGTGTGGTATGGTTGATGATTCGTTCAGGCTGAATAAAATGGTGCTTATCCCGAAAAGGCCTGAAAATGTGCACATCAAAGACACTCCCGATGAAATGGGAGTCTGAAATGTAATCCATCCAAGTATTCCTGAAAGCACAAACAAAAGCAGAGACCATAGGAAATCCCTTCTTGAACTTGTCAGACTGTAAGTCAGATAAATTGATGCAAAAAGCAATATCGCCCATGTAAACGGCTTTGAGACGTCATGTAAAATCGGAAGAATCACTGCAAAGACTGGAAGCATGAGGATTGTAACGATAATTGCTCCAAAACCTCCGACTGAAACTATTCTAATCACTTCCTTTGATCTTCCCTGCAATACCATTCTGTGGCCTGGAAGAATTGAGGTAGCTGTTCCTTCCTCGGGAACTCCCAAAAGCATAGATGGAACAAATTCTATCAAAGCATGTGCTATTGACATCGAAACCATCAAAACGCATAAAAACTCCGGTGAGAGGAACGTCAGAAGAAATGTTGAGGAGGCAAATAAAATTGCTCCGGCCGTGTTGACATGTATTCCAGGTATCATTCCTGTAGTCGTTCCTATTAAAATACCTATGAAACAAGCAATAACTAATTCTATCATGCTTATTTCATTGTTTAATCTATAATTTAAACTTTGTTGAAGCTATTTCGCTTAATTGTTCTTATTTATTAAAATTGCGGTTGTTTAACAAAATTGTTCTCCTTCAATAGTTATAAATGTGTTTACTTTGATAATATTATATATGGTTGATGCAAAAAAAGTCATGGCAATCATTTTTGCCATAATCATTTTAATGGCAATCCGCTTTGTAGTCGTAGGGACTGTTGTGGATTTCATATCTCCTACTGCTTCATTTTCCGACCAGGTTGTGGAAGATATCGGGGGAGATAATTTTTTAGTTGCCACTCTGAATCATTCAAGAAAGATGGGTGAAGAGTCCATTCCTGATGCTAATTTTACGGCATCTAAAGGAGTATATGGGTGGTACGGTGCAAAAAACATATCGTTTCTAACTTATTCTGGGAAAAATGAATATATGGTGGTCTGGAAGACAACTCCTGATAAATATGGATTTTTAACAAATGAAAGCGTAAATCAGTATATTTCTGATTATCTCACTGACAGGCCAGGCAAATGTTTCATTGAATATTCCTATCAAAACAAGTGTGTCTACGGAATAGTTATTGTAGGTGACGACCCTCAATTCACGGAATCATGGCTGATGCATGGAATTCTGGGATTGAACAAAACGGAATTTCCTCTGGTATATTCTGGAGGCACTCCAAATTATAGTGTCAGCTCATCTGGTGATGGAGGACATTATCATACTGTTGTACCTGACAGGTATACTTTGCCAAGAACAGATCCCGGTGCATATTATGACCATTATGAGTATGGTGACAATTATGATATTGATGATTATCTGGAGTCTGAGGGATATGATTAAAATTGATTTCTGTTGAATTCCAGTGATTTCAAGGATATTTTTGACAGTAACTTCAGAAGGTCTTCATGGGAAATGTCAAGATCTTCACAAATCATTTCATCCCATTCCTTTTCCTTTTTTATTATGAACTCTGCAGTTTCAATTCCTTTTGGTGTTAAAGTGATTTTATAAGCTCTTTTGTTGTTTTCATCAACTTCTCTAATAATCAGTCCTTTTTCTTCAAAGTCCTTGAATGCTCTTGAAACTCCGCTTCTGTCCATAAGACATGCCTTTGCAATATCTGACTGGGTGTGTCCCATTTCATAATATAGGAACAGTAACATGTAATATTGGCTAGGTAGAATATCAGTTCCATTTTTAATGTGTTTATTTATGTAAAAATCATGTGTCTTGCTTAGAGAAATCAAATGGTTGACAAAAAATGGAGAACCTTTAATAATATCATCATATTCAATCATAAAAAATCACTTATAATATATATTAAAATCAATGTTTAAATACTATTTGTAACAATATAGTCACAGTGATTATTATGAACAGAAAAATCATCATCATTTTGGCAATAATTGGGGTTGCTGCTGTATTGCTCACTCCAGCTTTTGCAAAGGAAAATGTAAACGTAAAAATCTCCACTGACAAGTGGCTGAACGGCAAGGGAGTAATCATAATCAAGCTTGTTGATAGCCATGGAAAGGAGATTAAAAGCTCAGGTAAACTTCACTACATCATTACTGATTCAAACGGTAATTATAAATGGGCGTATGCGCCCTACAGCAAGTTTCTTCGTCTTAAATATGATCCAGGAACATACAATGTTAAAGTAAAATTCGATGGAGATAAAAAATATAAATCCGTTTCAAAAACTCAGGATGTTGCTGTCACATCCACCAGTTCCGGCTTTGACGCATATACTTATTATGACAATCACAACTGGGGATTAAACCAGGAAATTGATGACTACATTGAGTATAACTACTGGGATGAAGAAATCTATGATGATGCTGCAACCTACGATGGTGAAGGGCCTTAAAATTCGTTAATAAGATAATAATGGTGTTTATTTTTGAAGAGTAATAAACACCAGCTATTTTTTTTGGAAAATTATGAAAAGCCAATTCAATATCAAATATTTATTTTGTAAATTTTATTAAAACTTGTTAATTAAAAAACATTTGTGAACCCGTCAGTCAACGGGAGATAGCTTGATTAATCTTATAAACAATAGTTTATAACTGCCCAAGAATAATTTTACAAAAAATGGTAAAAACATTAAGTAAAAGACTATAATCATACTTTTAATGAATTGGATGGAGAATACTCAGTGGGATTAACTTGAAAAATTTCAAATCTTAAAAATAGAGTAGTTGGTGTTTATTTGGTTGAGGAGAGTTATAAACACCAATTGTTTTTTTAGGAAAATTTGGCAGATAAATTTTCCCGATATTGAATTAGAAAATTGTGAAAAGCCAATTCAATATCAAATATTTATTTTGGAGATTGTATTATTATCGACTGATAATATGTTTTGTTTAAGTGAAAATTTAGGCGTACCTAAATTTATGTCACTTGTATTAAAGTTTGTTTTCCTAGTATATAAATGTTTCTAAATTTTTAGGCATGCCTAAATTTTTAACCTGGAAAACTCAACATAAAAAATAACTTATGTTATATAACAATAGTTATTTTTACTATATAAAAGTTTTGATTTTAAAATTAAAATTAAAAAAATAATGGTGATTTAAGGTAATCTCAGTTTCCGTATCCGAGCAATCTTAATATGACATATAATACTAGAATTACTGCTAATATGATGAGGGAGGTTTTCATAGGCATGAATCTTGTTTTCTTAAATTCCTGATCCTTGACCTGTCCTGTTTTCATGATTCTTTCCTTTTCAAAGGAACATTTCTGATAAATTTTTTCTATATCGTTTGGAAGTCTGCCTTTTTCGTTTAAAAAGTTAATGGTCTTATTTAGGTATTTTATAGCTTCACCATCGTTTCCCTGATTGACACAGCAGTAAGCTGCCTTATAATTGAAATTTGTAATCATTTCCAAATCCTCTTTTACTGCACTTTCCTTTTGGATACACATATCATATGCCTTTAAAGCATCTTTATACTGTTTAAGTTCAAACAGTGCATCTCCTTTTGAGTTTAAAGCCATAAGGGTGTCTTCATTCTGCAGGGATTTGTCCAGATATTCAATAGCTTCACTGTTTTTTCCCATTTTCTGCAGTGCCACGCCTTTATATAAATCGGATTTTTCATCTCCGTTAGTGAGGGTTTCATATTTGTTGAGGTATAAAAGAGCGTCATTATATCTTTTTGCCTGAATCAGCAATTCGATTTTTCCCATCAGCACTTCATTTTTGCTGATTCTTGGTTTTTCGATTTTGGAATATGATTTGTATTTGTCATAAGCGTTATCCATCAATTCAATTGATTCATCGATTTTTCCCTTATTGAATCGTGACAGTGCCTTGTCACAGATTACATTGATTGATCTAGGTTGTTTTTCCAGGTATGCATTGAAGTATTTTTCACCGTAATCTCCGTTGTCATGGTTTTCATCATAATATTGATAATATAATCCTTTTTCTTCGAGGGCTAATATGTAACCTGCATCGTTTAACATATCTAAAATTGTCAGATATTCATCAATATCGTCTTTTCCATGTCTTTTCCGAGCAAGTTTAAGTGCCTGTTTATATTCTTCATTTTCAATATATTTTTGGGCTTGTTCAACAGCATTACTCATTATATCAACCTAGTAAAAATCGTTTTTTGTAATATGTATAATTACTTTTTAATATAAATATTTTATTTTTTTCTTTGGCATGCCTAAATATTTAAATAACATAAAATCAAATATTAATATGTTTAGGTTAACCTAATTTTTTGTTAGGGTTTATAAACTTAAACTAAAAAAATTTTTTTAGTAAGGAATAATATTTTAAAACGTAAAATATTATTCAAAAAAGTTAATAAAAACGGGAGAATGGTTAATGACAGATTTAATTATTGGATTGGCAGGAAACCCGAATGTGGGTAAAACTACTGTATTCAATAGGTTAACCGGTATGCGTCAGCATGTAGGTAACTGGCCTGGAAAAACTGTTGAAAGAGCTGAAGGTAGCTTTTCACACGGCAGTTACAAATATGATGTTATTGACTTGCCGGGTAACTATGCATTAAGTGCTCATTCTATGGAAGAAATCGTATCAAGAGATTTCATCGTAGATGATGATTCTGATGTTATTGTTAACGTGGTTGATGCTGCTAATTTGGAACGTAATTTATATTTAACAGTTCAAATGATGGAATTAGGTGCTAACTTAGTAATGGCACTTAACATGAACGATTTTGCTAAGAAAAAAGATCACATTATCGATATTAAACTGATGAGTGAACTTTTAGGATTCCCAGTTGTAGAAATCAATGCTAAAAACGGCGACGGATTTGAGGAATTGTTAACAACTGTTGAAA
Source organism: uncultured Methanobrevibacter sp. (assembly GCF_900314615.1). Lineage (NCBI taxonomy): Archaea > Methanobacteriati > Methanobacteriota > Methanobacteria > Methanobacteriales > Methanobacteriaceae > Methanobrevibacter > uncultured Methanobrevibacter sp. The sequence continues at coordinate 19,608 of NZ_OMWA01000017.1, forward strand.
AACAGTCTAAAAATCCAGTTGACTCCAGTGCGAAACTGGCATATGGTGATGAATTAAGAGAACACTTGGGTGATCTTCAGGCATTAATCGAAAAAGACAATAATTTATTGGATGTTCCTTCAATATGGACTGCAATCAAATTATTGGAAAGAGACTCAATTGTTATACAAAAAGTTCAAGGATCTTCTCAAAGCTCTGCAATAATGAAAGAAGTAGACAAAGTTGCAGGCCACCTTCATGACCTTTATGATGAAGGTGCAGAAGAAGTTGTTGCAAACGCAAGATATGCATATATTGGCGGGTTAATGGCTGAAGCTGTTAAAAGACCTGCTGTTGAAAAAGAATCCACTACTGATAAAATAGATAAATATGTAACTAACAGAGTACTGGCTCCAATCATATTTATTGTTATAATGTTCTTATTATTCCACTTGACATTTACAATTGCAACTCCGTTCTGTGAGTTAATAGACGCAGGTTTTGCATGGTTAGGTGAATACCTGGCAGGTGCCGTTGGAAATGAAGTTCTCGGTTCCTTCTTAGAAAAAGGTATTATCGGGGGTGTAGGTGGAGTACTTGTGTTCTTGCCGCAAATTATTCTTATGTTCTTATTCTTAAGTATATTAGAAGACAGCGGTTATTTAGCAAGAGCTGCTTTCACTTTAGATAGAATTATGCATGTTGTTGTTGGTCTTCACGGTAAAGCTTTCATTCCTATGATTTTAGGATTTGGTTGTGGAGTTCCAGCAGTTATGGCAACCAGAACCATGGAAAATGAATCTGACCGTTTACTTGCAATGATGCTTATCCCATTCATGTCATGTAGTGCAAGATTACCAATTTATGGTATTTTTGTCGGTGCATTCTTCACTGCACATGAAGGTTTAATCTTACTTTCAATCTATCTTTTAGGTATTGTTGTTGCACTTATTGTTGCAGGTATTCTTAAAAGAACAATGTTTAAAGGAATATCCGCTCCATTTGTAATGGAACTTCCTACATATAAAATCCCTTCCGTAAAAGGTGTATTATTACACACCTGGGAGAAAACCAAAGGATTCCTCAGAAAAGCAGGTACTATTATTCTTGGTTCCGCAATTATCATCTGGATTTTAAGCTCCTTACCATTTGGTGTTGAATACGGATCACAGGAAAGTATTCTTGGTATGATTGGTAGTATAATTTCACCAATATTAATCCCTCTTGGTTTCGGAACCTGGCAGGCTGGTATTGCGGTCCTCACAGGTTTAGTTGCTAAAGAAGTTGTTGTATCTACTTTCGCTACACTTAATGGACTTGAAGAAGATGATGAAGAAGGTACTATGTCAGTGGTTCAGGAAATTTTCACACCACTGTCTGCATATTCATTCATGGCATTCTGTCTGCTGTATGTACCTTGTTTTGCTACAATCGGTGCAATCAAACAGGAAACCAACAGCTGGAAATGGCCGTTAACAATGGCAGGTATTACCTTAGTAACTGCGTATATCGTTTCCTTCTTAATCTACAATGTAGGTTTATTAGCAGGATTCGGATAAGGTTGAACTTAAAGGATGATGATTATATCATCCTGTCTTTAAATTTTTAGTCATAACTAAATATTTATATATCAGGTAGAACAAAGTTAAGTATACCTAAAAATTTATATTATTTATTAATTGGTGATATGATGAAAACATTAAAAGATGTAAAACCTGGCGAAACAGTGACTTTGGTAAAATACCACGAAACTGGTGATGTAGGTTTAAGAAGACACTTGTTAGGTATGGGTTTTATTAAAGGGGCTAAAATCAAAGTTAAAAAAGTAGCTACCTTAGGAGATCCTATCGAAATGAGTGTAAAAGGATATGATGTTTGTCTTCGTAAAGAAGAAGCTGAAAATATTGAAGTAGAATAAACTTCAATTTTTCATTTATTTTTTTTAACTATTTTTTTTTAACAGGTGTTATATATGAAATGTAGAATGTGCGGTTTCGAGTTCGATGAAAATGAACTGGAAAATCGTGGATGCTCCAGTTGTGGAAAACATGACAACTGCAATCAGGTTCACTGTCCTAACTGCGGATTTGGAAATCATCCAGAACTTGATGAAGAATTCGAATTCATCACAAAATTAAAAAATAGATTTAAAAATAGAAAAAAGTCAACAAATTAAACTTTTTTCATTTTTAATATTTCTTCAACAGTTTCATCAATGCTTATTTTTTTGGTATCTACATTGAATCCATTTTCTTTTAGTTTATATAATATTTCAGTCGTAATCGGCGCTTTTAGGTGAGCTTTTTTTAGTAATTCTTTATCTGAAAATATTTGATGTTTATCTCCTTGAGCTATTATTTCTCCGCCATATAGGACAAAGATTTTATCTGCAAAATGATTTACCATCTCTATATCGTGTGATGAGATTACAATACTTATTCCTTCCTTATTTAAATTATTTAAAATGTCCAGTACTTTATCGACACCTTCAGGGTCAAGTCCTGCTGTTGGCTCATCAAGTATCATTATTTCAGGTCTCATTGCAATAATTCCGGCAATGGCTACTCTTTTCTGCTGGCCTCCGCTTAAGTGGTGTGGTGTTTTATCTTCAAATCCGCTCATGCCGACCATTTCTAAAGCTTCTTTAATTCTAGCATTAACTTTGTCATAGTCAAGGCCCAAATTCATCGGTCCGAAAGCAACATCTTCCTTAACTGTCGGTGCAAACAGCTGGTCATTGGGATCTTGGAATACAATTCCTACTTTTTGCCTTACTTTAAGCAGTTCATCACGCTCAAAAATAATCTTTTCACCATCAACTTCAACATGGCCTGATGTAGGTTCGCTTAAACCGTTAAAGTGAGAAAAAAGTGTTGATTTACCAGCACCGTTAGGTCCCATAATGGCTATCTTTTCACCTTTTTTAATCTGAATATTAACATTTTTTAAAGCTTGTGTCCCATCAGGATATGTAAAAGATAAATTTTTTGTCTCTAAATGAATTTGTTCCATATTCGCCACCTAATTGATTGCTAAATTTTGACCAAAGTAACCTAACTGTCCTGAAAAGTTAAAGATAATGATTTCCAGAGCAATTACTATAATGATTATTGAAAGTAAGAATAAATAATCGCTTCTTTCAGGAGATTTCTTTTCATCAAACATTTCTGAGGTATCTGAAAATCCTCTGCTTACCATACTTTTGTGAACTCTCTCTCCCTGTTCATATGCTTTTAGAAACATCATTCCTATGGTGTATCCTACCTGTTTTACTCTCCATTTATATGGTGTGTTTTTAGAATGAATGTTAAAGTTTCTTGATTTTTGGCTTTTGCGTATTGCTGCAAGTTCATCAACAAATAAGAACAGAAATCTCACCATAATTGATAAAATCATTGCCAGGTCTCTGGGCATTTTTAGTTTCCTAAAAGAACTTGCCATTTCCTGAAGCGGTGTTGTTGATGAGTATATGATGATTGTAGTTAAGGATACAATCATACGGACTAATAATAAAATTGCCCAGTTGAGTCCAAAATCAGTGATATGTAACCATGAGTAGCTCCATATTATGTTTCCCGGCTGAATAAAAGGCTGAAAAATTATAATTGCTCCTCCAAATGGCAGTAACATTAACAGTCTTCTTGCAGAATCCCAATAGGATAATGTGGCTAACTTAAGTATGATTAGTAAAAATATTTCAAGCATTATTGGAATAAATAACTCTTTTGAAATAACACAGACTAATATGATGAAAATTGTTGAGATTAATTTTATCCTTCCCTCTAAATTGTGTATGGGACTGTTTTTTGATGCCAAATCATCAAATCTCATTATTTGTGTTATATCGACCATATTTATTCACTAGTATAATATTAAAAATTTATAATATATTATTATTTTGTTATGTAATTTTTAGTAATTTTCAATTGCTGTTTAAAAAAAAGAAAAAAGATAGAAATTAAGTTTAATTTCTACTTTTCACTACGTATGCAACTCCAAATCCTACTACTAGAGTTATTATAACTCCTATAACCAGGGCTACAATTTGTAATCCTTGGTTATCAGGATTATCTGCAAATGCATAATCTGGGAAAGCCGCTTCTGGAATTCCTTTAATTTCTTCAACTGAAAAGTCTTCTGCAAGTCCTGAATCTTCAGCTGATTTTTCAAGTCCGTCGGGATCACCAGATGCTAAGAATGGTGAGAGGACACAAATCACAATGCAAATTACAACTGCGACTGCTATTAATGTTTTGTCTTTTTTATCCATTTTACGCATCTCCTTTGTTCCATGCAAGTAAATCCGGTCTGAATTTGTCTAATGCTGCAAGAACAATCACAGTCAATACTGCTTCGATTATTCCAATAAATAAGTGGTATAATACCATTGATGGAATACCGATATTCATTGGGAATGTTCCTGCAATTCCCATTTCAATAGCGCATGCCAATGCTGCAACAACTGTTGCAAGCCATGCTGCGACAGCTGAAGCAGGATATTTTCCAATAGCTCCGTTCAATCCTTTGAAGGTGTATAATCCTACAAAACCTCCAATGATGGCCATGTTTAGTACGTTTGCTCCTAGGGCTGTAATTCCTCCATCTCCAAATATTAATGCTTGGATGAGTAAAACCACTGTAAATACTAATACTGCAGCTTCTGGAGCTAAAAATACGATAGCAACTAAAGCTCCACCTACCATATGTCCGCTTGTACCGAATGGAATTGGCATATTCATGGACATGATAGCAAAAATACCTGCTGCAAGAACTGCCAGGAGAGGTATACGTTTTTCATCTAAATTGGATCTTGCCCATTTCACAGAGAAGTATAATGCAACAATAAGTATTACGTAGTATACGAGACATTGTGCAATAGGTATAAATCCGTCAGGTATATGCATATTAATTTCCTCCATTTTATGTGAGTAATACTTTTTAAAATTTTTATTTATAAATAAGTATTACTCAATAGTATTATTTTTTAATCTTTTTAGTAATATCAAGTTAATTTTGAGTTTTATTAAGTATAATGGTTAAAAAACCCTTTTTTCTGCTTGACATTTAATATTTTAATTTTATTTTGGTATATAAAGATTATTAAAGTAATACTTTTTAGTATTATTTTTTAATGAATGTATTACTTCAAAGTTCAAAAAAAGATTAGTTTTTAGTTTTTACGATGTTAATTAAATAAATTAGAATTGCAATTATGAAATATATCAGGACTTGAATGTCCAGAATTCCGGTTTCAATGCCTAAAATGGAGTATGTTAAAATTAAAGAGTAAATTCCTATATAAAAATAATTTTTAGTTTTTCTCATAATTTTAAATCCTATGCCCAATACGAAACCTAAAATGCCCATCTCTATAAGGACACCAGCTTTACCGAAGTCAACCACCATCTGGCCTATAAGTGTTGGGGTTACTGTTACTTCAGTTCTCCATGCAATAAGTTTTCCCACCATCATTCTTGGTCCAAGATCGCTGCCTGGAATTGAACTGGCCAACATTTTGCCATGTGTAAGTCCGAAGTTGCCTCCAATAAAATCAAGTAGGTTTAAAACATGCAGGGTAAAGTCTGCTCTTGACTGAAGAGAATATATTGGACTTGTTGATGATGTTATTGTCATCTCTCCAAGTGAACGAAAATAACCAATCCCAATGATTGCACCTATACCAAGCAGTGCTCCAATTACAACTTCCCAAAGAGAAACAATATTTCCATAGAAACCTATGATAATTATGATGAGAAATGCTGCAAGTAGTGGTGTCCTATAACCTAGAAGCAATAAAAATGCACAGTCAATAGCGAGTAAAAATAGGAATCTGAATCTTGCCTGTGAACGGGTGATTTCATTGTCCTGATAATCCTTCAGATATGCACTTGCAACAAGGCAGGTTCCGGGTATAATTAAAAATACGGGCATTGTAAAGATTGGTTTTAATAAATATCTAATTGAAGGTTTTAAAAGAGGGATTCCTCCAACTGAAGCAACGCTTATAAAGAAAAATACGATACTGACCAATATCAGACAGAATCCGATTGAATACATGTCTTTTCTTTTAAATTGCAAAATTTTTTCCGTATTTCCATTTAGGAAATATCTTGGAAGTATGGCGCATCCAATAAAAAAACCTGCAAAGGCCAGCATTAATGTAATGGCTAAACTTCCGGAAACGGAATTCAGTGCCAGCAATAGAAATACTGCAAAGACAAAAAGCACAATAAGCGGATTGAAAATGTGATTTTTCAGAATCTGATTCTTATTTAAAAAATTCAGAAAGTTTTCACTAGGATAGAGTTTTTTAAAAAAGCTGTTGATCCATTGATTTTCTATAAATCCTAAAATAGTAAATATTGCGGTAAATAAAAAAGATTTGTGAAATTCATCACTTATTTTATTTATTAAGGATGTTAAAGTAGAATAAATCACACTCATAGTTTACACAACTTAAAAATTTCGAATATTGATTACATCATAGTTATTTTTAATGTTTTCTATGTCTTTGTCACTGCAATTGTAAATTCTAATGAAAATTTCACTAGTCATGCCGTTTACATTACCTAAGATTGAATTTCCATCATCCAAAGTCTGTTTATCTGCTTTTGTTATAATAAGCTGATTATCATATTCTGAAGTTGTAGTCTTAATTGCAAATCTTTTGCTGTGTTCTGCGAGGGCATTTTCAAGTTCCTGCATTTTTGCGCTGTCAAGTGAATCCAGTGCAACTGTTGTGGAAATATCATAATGGTCATTGGTCAGATTCTTTCTCAAATCATTTAAAGAAGTAATGTTTTGTGATTTAACTTTGAACTCGGTTAAATTGTCATAAACGCTGCCGTCAGTTTCAAGGGATATTGAATCTATGTAAATGTCTGCTTCCGGAACGTTTTTATACAGTCCTGTAATGTAAGTGCCATTATCTGATTCAATTAAAACTTTAACGGATGATCCTTCATCTACCCATTTCACTGTACCGTTCAGGGATACTTTTTCTCCATTTGTTGAATTGGAACCTTTAACGTTGGATTTTACAATATATCCGTCTTTATAATAATTCAGGTAGGTTTCAGGTAGTTTATTCATTGTCGATGCATCAAAAGCAGTTTTTTTAATGTCTGATGAGTCGTCTGTTGTAATATGTATAAATGCAAATATCACAGCACATATTACCAGTATGATTATTAAATAATCAATTAATGTAAATTTAATTTTCATAAAAATCGTTATTCTTCATATATTGCGCCAACTGGGCAGACATCCACGCATTCTCCGCAGTTATCACATTTGTCAGGGTCAATAATTATGGTGTAAGCTCTTCTAGTGATAGCTTCTTCCATACATACATCAATACAATCTTCACAAACTCCGCATTCTTCCATATCTACTTTCAATTGATACACCATTAAAAATTTTTAAAAAAATATAATTAAATATATTATCTTAAGATTTATATAGTTTTTTAGTAATAATTTAATTAGGCATTCCTAAACTTTTATTAGATATGAACGCCAATGTGTTATATGGTGAACATATGATTTTCAACAAGACTATTTCAATGATTCTCTCAGCCCTGTTTTTTATATTTCTGGGACTTTTATTTTCAGCAGTTTCTGTCATGTTTCTCAATGGTGGTTTGCTCCCAATCATAGGCATTGCAATGTTTTTTTTCTTCTATCTCATTACAAGAGTATTTTACAACTATCTTAGAAATGATGATTTCTACAAGAATACTCGTGAGAGATCAAGCGATGTAAAGGGTGAAAAATATATTACAAAGGGCGAATCAGATCCTAAGAAAGTATTTATTGTTGTATGGCTCATTGTGATTTTAATTTTAACTTCTGTTTCGTTATGGTTATATTCCTTCAATAATGGATTAGTTTAAATTTCATGGTTTTACCGTAACGTTTATATACTATGGGGTACAATATCAATATTGTATGCAAGGGTGCCCGAGCGGCCAAAGGGGGAGGACTTAAGATCCTCTGGTATAGGCCTTCGAGGGTTCGAATCCCTTCCCTTGCACTATTTATATTATTTTTCTCGATATTGCTTTAGTGGCTCAGCCGGTAGAGCGCCACCTTGGTAAGGTGGAAGTCGGGGGTTCGAATCCCCCCTAAAGCTCTCATTTTGTTTTTAATACTATTTTTGAATTTATTACAATGTTTTATTCAAATCAAATTTATAGTATTCAATTGAATCATTTCAAATCAGGAATGATTATGATTCAGTATTATGAGACTTAAAATCAATCGTATAGGTGTGTGTCAGAGTGGTCAAATGAGATAGGTTCAGGGCCTATTGCTTAGTGCTTCGTGGGTTCGAATCCCATCACACCTACTTATTTTTAGACATTCGTCAATATTCTGAGCTTATTATTTTTCAACCAAAATCAAAAAATTTAAATTATTCATTAATCTTAAACTTTAAATTGGTTAAAAATTATATTAATTATTAAAATTTATTAAGGTGAAAATTATGAATTATAAAAAACTTATTTTAGTTGGTTGTATTTCTGCATTTGTTGCAATTTTGACCTCTATTTTAGGAGTTGCAGGTACTGTTATAGGATCAGTAATTTCATCTGTTCTATATAATATGCTTTCCGAAGCGCTTGAACATCCTGTTTCAAATGCATCATTCAAACCTAGCTTTGAATGGGAAGTTGCATATGTGTTCCCTCTGGTCGTCATTGCAATAATTCAGCTATTATTAATTTTCGCTTTACTTGCAGAGAGTGGACTGTTACCTTATGGATTTGTAAATTTCTATATGATTATTCAGAATTTAGTAAATAATAACTTATATAGGATTTTAGGTCTTGCATTACTGGTTATCAGTGCATATCCTTTAGTATTGAAACCTGAATTTGTTAAAAAGGAACATGGTATTATATTGGTCTTTGTAGGGCTGATATTTTTAGCTAGAGGATTTGTTGATGCGGGCAATGTTATAACAAATCTCTATGATGTAGTATTCAGATACTTTGATTTGCCTATAGCTATCATTGCATTCATATTGCTTTCAGTTGTAATACTGAGAATTTTGAATCTGGCAGGAAACTCTGATAATGACGCTCAACCTGTACAGCATAATCCGATAAATAAAACTGTTTTTCATGATGCTCCAAAGCATGTTCATCACAAAGCAGCTCAAACTGATTACGCTAACAATCAAAGGACAGTAAAAAAACAATATCCTAAACGCACTGTAAGACATTCACATAACAGGCCGCAGCAATCAGCAAATGTTAAATTCAACAGGAATATCCGTGAAAACAATCAGGTATCCAATCAAAAACCTCAAAGCGGTGTTAATAAATCTTCAGATAAGATTCATTTTGAATCAAATGACTTGTTGGATGACTATAAAAAATAGTGGTGACTATGAGTAAACGGGACAAAACACTAAAAGAGATACTGGATTTGATTTTGTATGAAAATCCCTCAACACAGGACGAGATAGCTGAAAAGCTGGGCATCTCCCGCAGATATGTAACCCAACTTCTCCAGCCGCTTGTTAAGGACGGAACTATAAAAAGGGCATACATGATTGATTTGAAAAGCTATGAAAAATTCTCTGAAACATTTGAAGAGTATTCCAGTCCAAAAAATAGTCCCGGTAATGTTTTAATCAATGACATGCTGGCCAACATGGCACGTCATGTCCACTCTCAGCTTGAGGCATCCTTTGAATCCATTGTTGACCATGATGTGGAAAAGGCAAATAAGGCTTTGGAGATGGACTATACTACAAACAATTTAGTTGAAAAAGTCAGGACCTCTGTTGAAACTATTGTAAGCATTAATCAGCATTCCGAGTTTTCAAAATCAATGCTTTACACTGAAATCGCATCTGATTTGGAGCGTATTGGAGACTATTGCGGCCATATTGCCAAATTCGTAATCAATGATGTTTATGAAATTGATGAAAATGTCTTGAGAAAACTGAAAAAGATGTACAAGACAGCTCAAAAAATGATTCGTCTGGCTATGAAGGCTTTCATTGAAGGAGATACTGTCATCAGGGATGACCTGATGGAGCTGGAAGATTCAATTCATATCCTTCAGTCAAAATCCATAAACCTTATCGCAACCCAGATGGCTGAACTTTCATTTGATGAAAAAGAGCGTTCAAACTATTTTATATATTTATTTAGGGTTATCAAAGCCTTTGAAAGAATTGGAGATATTTCCGTTGAAATGATGGATGTAGCCATTGAATTTCATGAAAATATTCCAAGACCAATCACTCCAAGGTCATTTAGATAAAAAAAATATCTGGCGATGGTTTTTTTGGTTAATTAATTATCGTATATTCTTTTTGTAGCATGCCTGTCTGCCCAGCACTGTACACATACTCCGACAGGAAGGCCTGCAGTATGGGTGTGGGCTTTTAATATTTTAACATCCAATGCAGTGGTCTTACCTCCAAGGCCCATAGGTCCGATTCCTGATGCATTGATTTCATCTAAAATTTCTTTTTCAAGTTTTGCAAGTTCAGGGTCAGGATTTCTCTCACCGACTTTTCCAAGCAATGCTTTTTTACCTAATTTTAAACATAAATCTGATGTTCCTCCGATTCCAACACCGATTACTGTTGGAGGGCATGGTTTTCCTTTTGCTTTAAGGACTGACTCAACAACAAACTCTTTAATTCCTTCAATTCCTTCTGCAGGAAGTGCCATTTTCAGTGCATTGTTGTTTTCAGAACCGAATCCTTTAGGCAATATTGTTATTTCAAGATAATCTTCGTCAACCAGTTCGATATCGATTGGAGGAATGTAGTCTCCGATGTTGATGTTTGTATTTTCACGTGTCAGAGGATCAACAATATTCGGCCTTATCGGAATCTCTTTTGTGGCTTTTTTAATTCCCTCTTCGATTCCTTCACGTAAATTTTCAACTTCAACATTACCTAACTTGACAAAAACTACTGGCAGACCTGTATCCTGGCACATCGGAATACCTTTTTCTTTTGCAAGTTCAATATTTTTTAAAATAGCTTCAATATTTAGCCTGGCAAGTTCATGTTCTTCTATTTTAAGAGCATCTTCAAGTGATTTTTTTACATCGTCACCAAGAACGATAGCAGCTTGCCTGTAAAGTTCATAAACAGTATCTTTAATAATCTCTTTAGTAATCAAAATAAAAACCTTTTAAAATTAATTAATGTTATTTTTGGTTTTTGAAATATTTATATTTTAATTACATTAATCGGGCAAACTTCAACACAATCTCGGCATTTTGTGCATTTTTCACCGTTGATGGTTATGGCTCCGCCCAGTACTTCAACAGCATTTTCACTACAGACTTTCATACATGGCGCTTCTGATGGTTGGCAGTGCATACAAAATAAAGATGGAGTGTCAACATTTGGTGTTTGTTGACAGCTTCCGCAGGTTGTACAGTCAGTACAATTTCCTGTATTAAACATAATTTTATTATTCTTCTAGAACAAGTCTTGCTCTTGCTTGACTTGTTAACACATGGACAAAGCCACTTTTTCTGGTATTAGGTTCATATAATCCAGCCATTTTAGCCAGGAATTTTTCCTGATTTTTGGATTTGACTTTGGCAGGATCAAGAATACTAATAGCTCTTTTAGTACATGCTTTGATACATGCTGGTCCTTCTTCTCTGTCAGCACAGAGGTCACATTTTTCAGCAATATTTGCTTCAAATGTCATTGCACCAAATGGACATGCCATTACACATAATCCGCATCCGATACATTTTGTAATATCGACGCCGTCATCTGAAATAGCTTCTGTCGGACAGATTGTAATACATGGTGCATTTTCACAGTGTTGACATACAATGGAATAAAAAGAAGAATGGTATTCTACTATTTTTATTCTACTAGCCTTATGAACAGATGCGCACATGTTTTCACAGTTCATACATCCGTCACATAAATTGCTATTTACAGAAATTTTTTCCATTGTACCACCTTATAATCCTAATTCTTCACACTCTGCATCGACGTATTTTTGGATTTTTTCAATAAGTTCATCATCTAAGTGTCTGAATCTTTTTTGCGGTGCTAAGTATTCTTTTACAGGTTTTCTTTCTTCAGGCCTGTAGGTAATTTCAAATTCACCGTTTTCGATTTCATATAAAATCCAAGATCCGGTTTCAACAGCTAATCTGCCCATTTCGATAGTTTTATCGGAACCGAATCCCCAACCTGTAGTACAAGGTTGCTGTAAGTGGATGTAAGCCGGTCCTTTGGTTTCAGCTGCTTTTTTAACTTTTTTAACGTAATCTTCTGGATAAGCTATGGATGCAGTTGCTACATATGGAATTCCATGTGCTGCCATAATCATAGGCATATTTTTCTTAGGTTTGTCTTCTCCGAAACTAGCGCTTCCTTTAGGTGAGGTAGTTGTAGTTGCACCGAATGGAGTTGCTCCACTTCTTTGAATACCTGTATTCATATATGCTTCGTTATCATAACAGATGTAGGTCATGTTATGTCCTCTTTCCATAGCTCCGGATAATGATTGAAGACCGATATCTACAGTACCTCCGTCACCACCGAAAGCAATAACATTAACATCATCTTTTCCTTGGATTCTTAATGCACTTTCTACACCAGATGCTACAGCACCGGAGTTTTCAAATGCTACGTGAATGAACGGAACTTCCCAAGCTGTTTCTGGGTATGGTGTAGTCATAACTTCAAGACAACCTGTAGCGGAAATAGCTACGGTATTTTCACCTAATGCATTTAAAGCTAATTTAACTGCAATTGATGCACCACATCCAGCACAACCTCTGTGTCCTGGTGCTAATAAATTTTTATCAGGTATGTCCACCATATTTATTCCTCCTTAAGTCCAATCCATGTGACTTCTTTTTCAGGCACATTTTTAGTTTTTTCGTATACTTCTAAGATTGATTCAGGTGTAATGTCTCTTCCACCTAAACCTGCAATAAATCCGTAAGCATCTTTGTGGATTTTAGCTTTAATATCAGTGTATAATGCTCCACCAATTCCGAAAGTAACGTTTTTATCGATAACTGCTAATCTGTCACAATTTTTAACAGCTTCATCAATAGCTTCAACTGGGAATGGTCTGTAAGCTCTGATTTTAAGCAATCCTACTTTTTCGCCTTTTTCTCTTAACTGATCAACAATAACTCTGATGGTACTGCAGAGAGAACCCATAGCAACAAAGATGATTTCAGCATCTTCTGTTTTGTATGGTTCTACAAGACCATATTGTCTTCCGAATATTTCTGCAAATTCATCGCATGTTTTTTGGATAACTTCAATGGAGTTTTCCATAGCTATCTGCATGTCATGTCTTGCTTCAAGATAGTAATCAGGGTCTGCTAAGTTACCGATAGACATTGGGTCTTTAGGATCAAGGTATGAATGTTCTGGTTTGTATGGAGGTAAAAATTCATCTACTGGTTCTTGATCAGGAATTTCTACAGGTTCAACTGTGTGAGTTAAAATAAATCCGTCTAAACATACCATTGATGGGAGCAGTACATTAGGGTTTTCTGAAATTTTATAAGCCATTAATGTGGTATCTAATGCTTCCTGTGCATTTTCAACATAAATTTGCAACCATCCTGCATCTCTTTGTGCAATAGAATCTTGCTGGTCATTCCAGATGTTTAAAGGTGCAGATATTGCTCTGTTTGCATCTGCTAAAACAAATGGTGCTCTCATACCTGCTGCAGCAAATAAAATTTCGTGCATTAACATTAATCCTTGTGAGGATGTTGCTGTAAATACTCTTACTCCTGCACAACTAGCTCCAACAGCAGCACTTATTGCACTGTGTTCTGATTCTACTTTAACATATTTAGCATCAATTTTTTCATCTGCAACATATTGTGCTAAGTACTCTGAAATTGTAGTTTGTGGAGTAATTGGATAAACAGGAATAACTTGAGGTCTAGCTAATCTTGCAGCTTCTGCCACAGCCTTATTTGCGGTCATTACTTCTCTTATCATTAAATCACTCTCTTTATTCTTTTACCATTTCGATTGCATCGGAAGGACATTCGTGTGCACAAATTCCGCATCCTTTACAGTAATCGTAATCAATATCATGTTGTTTGTTTACGCTGGAATCTGGACAGAATACAATACAGTTATCGCAATCAATACATTTTTCTTTGTCTAATATAGGTTTGAAAGTTCTCCAACTTCCAGTTTTATTATTTTTACTACTTCCTGGTGTTTTAATTACACATCCTATAGTTACCATAATATCACCTTATTATCCCATTTCGTAAGCTTTTTTGGTAGCATCTGCATTTAACTCTCCAATTTTTCCAGGGAATGTTTCTTTAATCACTGCAATAAGTGATTCAATACTTACTAAGTTGGTTTTTTTAGCAAAGTATCCTAAAATAATTGTGTTCACGATGTTACGTCCTAACAGGTCAAGTGCAATACCGGTTGCATCGATGCTGTGGACAACGTGTTCTCCACTACCTTCAAAGTCTTGGGTGTTTATAATTACTTCAGTATTGTCTTTAATTCCAGCAAATACGTCGACTACATTTAATAATCCATCATCAAGAACTAATACATAGTCTGGGTTGTAGATTTGATATCTTAAGTCGATAGGCTTATCATCAATTCTTGTGAAAGCCATAACTGGAGCTCCTCTACGTTCAACTCCAAAAAATGGGAAAGCCTGAACAAATTTTCCGTCTTTGAAAGCCGCTTTTGCTAAAATTTCAGCAGCAGTTACAGAACCTTGTCCGCCTCTACCATGAAAACGAATTTCAATCATTAATTCTCCTCCATATTATTTATCATGTATAATCATTATAAATTTAAAAATATATAAATCTTATGTTAAATTTAATTTTTGAATAAATTTGTTTAATTTTTTTTGTTTTAATCATTTGATTTTTGTTTATAAATTTAATAATGGCTTTATCATTTTCATTCTTTTTTAATAGAATTTTTATAATCTTTTTAGATATGATGATAATTTTTGAGAAATATAAAATTAAATAATATTAATATAATAGAGTAATCTAATAATTATTATAAAAAATTTGGTTGGAGTTATATGAAAGTTTTAATAATTACTGGTGAGTTGGCATATCCTTTGATTAAGGAAGTAGTTTCAGGTTCAAAAGAAGATATTATTGTCCATATTGCAGATAATACTCAAGTGGCAGCGTTTCTGACTCCAAGACAAATTATTAAAGAAGTCAAAAACTGTTTTTCTGACCATCTGGAGGAAATAGACATGATTCTAGTTCCTGGTCTGATTAAAAAAGGAACAAAAGAAATCACAAAGGAACTTGGAATTCCAACATTCAAGGGCTCCACAGATGGTGCAGATCTTGCAATGGTGCTGAATCTGGTGGGAAGCATTGATTTGTCAGAAGATAAACCTGCTGATAAGTTGATTGAAGAGGAAAAACGTAAAGAAGCTTTCAAATTCATTGAAGAATTTGAAAATGATGCTGAAAACATTGAAAAACTTCTCCAAAAGCCAAACAACATCAAAATCAGAAATCTTCCTGTCGGTGAGGATTTTCCGATGAGGGTTCTCTCTGAAATAGCTAATGCGCCATTTTTATCAAAAGAAGCATTAATCAACAAATGCCAGTACTTTGTAGATTCCGGAGCAGACATGATTGATATCGGAATGGCTGCAGGAGAGGATTTCTCAGATAAAATCCCTGATTTGATAAAAACTTTAAGACCTATTGTTGGTGACAGGCCACTGAGTATAGACACATTAAATCCTAAAGAAATACAGGTCGCTGCTGAAAATGGAATCGATTTTGTTTTAAGCCTTGATTTGGGAAACAACAGTGAAGTTCAGGAAATTTTAAAGGAAAAGGATATTCCTGCAGTATTGCTTCCAACTAATTTTTCACAGGGCAAATCACCTAAATCTCCGGCTGAACGTGTTGAGGCAATGCATCAGCTGATTAAGGATACTGAAGGATTACGCTATGTTGCAGATCTGATTTTGGATCCGGTAAACAGTTCAAGTATAGTGGAATCCATCATAGCATGCAATGAATTTCATAAAACAAATCCTGCGCCGATGTTTTTCGGTGTCGGTAATGTTACTGAACTTATGGATGCCGATTCCGGCGGTGTCAATGTTCTTCTGGCAGGAATCGGAATGGAACTTGGAGTAAGCATTCTTTTTACTCCGGAAGAAAGCGGAAAAACAAGAGGAAGTGTGTATGAACTTGCCACCGCTTCAAAAATGATGTTTCTTGCAAAGCACAGAAAATCCATTCCGAAAGATTTGGGAATTAATCTGGTTGCATTTAAAGACAAGCATAAAAGAAACGATATAATTTTAAATGAACTGGACGGAGTTGAAGAAATTAAACAGGAACGTCCGTTAAAATTCATTAGAGATAAAGCCGGAAGCTTTAAAATCAATGTTGATTACGGCACAACAGTTGCTGAAAGCAGAATTACTGCTACTCATTTTAAGAAAAACGAAGCCGACCTGGTTATTGTCGGTCACTCTGCAAAAGAAGTTTATGAAGAAATTATCTCAAAAGAACTTGTAACAAGAATGGAACATGCGGCATATTTAGGTTCCGAACTTCAAAAAGCAGAAATAGCGATGATTACTGGAAAAGAATATGTTCAGGATTTTGAATTGTTCAAAAATCCTGACGAGTTTAAAAATTAGTCTTAATCAAAGTCTCCTGAACTGGCGCTTCCTTCAGACTGTCCCGCCTGCTGGCTTGAAGAAGCACTGCTGTCAGAACTTGGGGTGTAAGATTGACTGCTGGATGACTGGGAACTGTATCCGCTGTCACTGCTGACACTACTGCTGCTACTGGATGAACTGCTGCTCTGAGATGAATCCGGAGCATAAATTCCTGTATCTCTAGCGGTGTCCTGGGAACTGCTGCTTGTATTAAGACTTGTATTTGTTGTATTTGTATGGGTTGTATTTACAGTAGGCTCAGTTTGATTATTGTGGTTAAGTGATATTCCAACACCTGTAATAACCAAATATGCGCCTGCACTAATAACAATAAAAATTAATAGTATTATAATTATTGCATTGCCTTTATCCATATTTTACCTCCGTTTATAATATTTAATGTAGGTTAATATATAATTAATTACATAACTTTATATGATTTTATAATTATATATTTACTTTATAATAAAAATTAAGAAGGTTAAATTTTGCAGACTGAAAATATTACAATTAAAGATATTGATAAACTGCTTCTGGAATCTGATTATGTTTCAAACAATGAGATTTCAACAACAGTATATTTGTCATTTTTACTTGGAAAGCCAATGCTTATTGAAGGGCCACCAGGTGTAGGTAAAACAGAACTTGCTAAAGTAATTGCAAAATCATTTGAAAGGGATTTTTTCAGGATTCAGTGTTATGAGGGAATAACATTTGAACAGATTGTCGGTGAGTGGAATTATCAAAAACAACTGCTCCATCTTGAAGCTGCCAGAAACGACAAGAACAGTGAAGAAAAGATTTTTGATGAGGAATATTTCATACAAAGACCTCTTCTCAACGCATTCATGAACCAAAAAGATTCAGTATTGCTTATTGATGAAATCGATAAAGCCGATGAAGAAGTTGAAAGTTTCCTGCTTCAGGCATTAGGTGAGAGGGAAATCACAATCAATGATTTGGGAACCTTCCAGCTTCAAAACGATTTGATAGTTATACTGACATCCAACTCCCAAAGGTCACTTCTTGATGAAACCAAAGACAGATGTCTGTTCTTATACATTCCATACCCTACAGTTGAAAGGGAAATAGAAATTGTCAAATCCAAAATACCTGAAGCAGATGAAGAGGTTGTTTCAACTGTTGTAAAACTGGTTCAAAACATCCGTAATTTAAATCTGATGAAAAAGCCTTCTGTAAGGGGAACTGTTGACTGGGTCAAATCAGTTTCAAATCTTGGAACTAAAAATCTCGATGAATCACTTGAAAGCAGCATAGGCGTTGCTATCAAAACAGAAAGTGACAAGAAAAGAGTTATCAAAGACGTTTTACATAAAAGATAAAATGATTGCCAAAATTGCTAATCTGTCTGCACAGTTAAGGGATGAAGGATTGCCTGTAAGTATCAGAAGCACTCAATCTGCCGTACAAATCTATCAGGATTTAGGTCAGGATGACAGGTTACTTTTAAAAACAGCTCTCATGGCGGTATATGTTAAGGACAGATATGACATTCCTAAATTCAACAAGATTTTTGAAAAGATTTTCAAAGAGGAAGTCCAGAATAAAGCATCTGATCCGCTTGAACACAGCAAGGCTTACAGAGGAGCAGGTCCGAAATCCAATAAATACATTATCAAAAAGCAGAATACCGCATTCCAGAAACTTCAAAAGGAAAAAATAAACAATGAAAAGTTGAGGATGCTTTCCGGCCAGCCCCTCCTTGAAGAAGTTAAACAGCTTGAAAGGGACGGTGAGCTGATGAACAAGGATTTGACCAAACTCAACAGATTCGACCCGAGGATGCTTGAAATCTGTCAGAGGTTGGGTAAAAGAATAGCCAATAAGCGTTCAAGACGTAAAGTCAAATCCAGTTCCAACAGAATCGACATGAGAAAAACAATAAGAGCCAACCTGAAGTATGGCGGAGTCCCTGTTGAGCTTGTAAAGGCAAAGCCAAGGCCTCATAAAAATGAACATTTGTTTTTAAATGATATCAGCGGGTCATGTGAATGGATCAGCAGCTGGTTTTTCATGCTAATGTTTTCAGCCCAAACTGCATTTAAAAGATCTAGAACCTTCGAATTTGACAACAAAGTAATTGAAACTACAAAAGCTCTGAAAGAGGAATATCTCATAGATTCATTCGTTAAGGTTAAAGACATGAGAGTAAAGAACATGATGGTTCACGGAACCTCTGACATGTATTCGGCTTTTACCAAGTTTCAGGACATGGCAAATATAAATAACAAGTCTTATGTAATTATTTTATCTGACTGTAGGGACTGGTCAGGACCGAAAGTCAACGGAATTCCTGCAAGTGTAGGAGTTTTGGAAGAAATAGTCAGGGATTCTAAAAAGGTCGTAATCCTGAATCCTGAAGATAAGAACAAATGGGATGTAGTGGACAGCTGCGTGTCACTGTATGAGGAAGCCGGCGCACATGTTTTTGAAGTAAATACATTAAACCAGCTGGCCAAGTTCGTAGAACAGATGTAGGTAGTTAATATGCAATGTAGTAAATGTGGAAATCCTAAAGTCATTATTAAAAAACCGCAATCCGGTCAGTTACTGTGCAAGGATTGTTTTATTGAATCAATAGAAAGCAAAGTTATCAAAACAGTAAGAAAGGAAAAACTGCTTGATAAAGGAGATAAAGTTCTGGTTGCACTTTCCGGAGGAAAGGATAGTGTAACAACACTGGAAATCCTAAACAGCTTTCGTGAAATGCACATTATTGATATCTGTGCAGTAACTGTCGATGAAGGCATTGCAAATTACCGCCAGGAAGGTGTGGATATTGCAAAAAGACATGCTGAAAGACTTGGAATTGAACATAAGGTAGTCTCTTTAAAGGAGGATTACGGCATTACTCTTGATGAAATAATGCAGAAAGACAATCATAAAGGCTCATGCACATACTGCGGAGTATTCAGAAGAACAATCATCAATAAAGCCGCCCGTGAAATGGGGGCTACAAAAATCGCCACAGGACATAATCTTGATGATGAAGTTCAGGCAATCATGATGAACTATCTTGAAGGAAATATGGATAATCTCACCAAGCTCGGTGCTAAAAGTGAATCCAAAGCCAAGGAATTCACACCTAAAATCAAGCCTCTGCGTGAAATTCCCGAAAGGGAAATCGGATTGTATGTAGTTGCAAAGGAACTTGAAGTTCACTTTGACAGCTGTCCGTATGCAATGCAGTCATTTAGAGGGGAAGTTTCAGAGGTTATTAATCAGCTTGCAGAAAAGCATCCTACTATAAAATATTCCACTCTACGAGGTTATGATAAAATTAAAAATGTTTTAAAAGATGAATTTAAAAAGGAATATCCTCAGAAAAGATGTGCACGCTGCGGTGAGCCTTCAGCTAATGAATTATGCAAAGCATGTTCATTTTTAGAAGAATTTGGATTGTGATAATATGGCGTTTACATTAATTTATAAGAATTTAAATGAAAAAAGGGAAATCCCTAATGAAAATTACACTATCAAAGATTTACTTGATGATATGGAATTGTCACCTCAGACAATTGTATCCAAACAGAACGGTGAACTGGTCATTGAGGATACTGTAATTGAAAACGATGATGAAATACAACTGGTTCAAATTATCTATGGTGGTTAAGTGAAGATAAGTTATGAATGCGGGCCCTGTTTTTTAAGACAGGCAAAAGAAGCTATGGATTTATCCACAGATGATGAAATGCTTAAAATGGAGATAATGGAAGAAATCTTCAAGTTTTTAAATGATAATTTCAAACTGGGTGCTAACTCAAACAGTACCGGTTCTAAAATGCATAACATGATAAAACAGAAAACCTGCTGCAGGGATCCTTATTACAGGGAAAAAATTGAAGGCAATGAAATAGCATTAAAATATCTGCCTGATGTTAAAAAGATACTTGAAGAGGATGACAGCCTTGAAAACTATGTTAAAATAGCTATTATTGGAAATATTCTTGATTTTGGGGCATTCACATTGGATGATGATATTGAAGGCGTAATAAAGGAATCCCTTGAAAAAGACCTTGTCATAAAAGATATTGAAGAGTTTGAAGAATCTCTTAAAACAAATGATAAAGTATTGTATCTTGTAGACAACACTGGTGAAATAGTTTTTGACAAGTTACTGCTTTCAAAAATCAAAGAATATGATTTGGACATTACTATTGCAGTCAAATCAGAACCTATACTGAATGATGCCTGCATGAAAGAAGCTCTTGAAGCAGGCCTTGACAAATACGGCGAAATTGTAGAGATAGGTGCCGGCACTGTAGGTTATGTGGACAGTGAAATTTCAGAGGAGTTTAGAGAAATTTTCAACAATCACAAATTCATTATTTCCAAAGGCATGGGAAATTATGAAGGTCTGACTGAAATTAATCTGGATGATAAGGAGCTCTTTTTCTTGTTATGTGCAAAATGCAATACAATATCAAAAGACATTGGAGTCAATCTCCATGACATGCTGCTTTTTAAAAAATAAACTGTGATTTTCATGATAATCGGTTTCATCGGATTTGGCAAGGTTTCCAGAACTCTCTTAAAATTAATATCTTCGAAGGATGTAAAATTTATCACATCAATGGAAGGCCGATCCGCTGAAACTCAAAACAGCATTAAAAATGAAAATATTGAAGTTTTAGACACTTTTAAGCAAGTGGCTATTAAATCAGATATTCTAATTTCAGCAACATCACCGAAATCAGCACCGGATGTAGCTCTAAAATACGGCAGGTATGCTCAGGGAATATACCTTGATTTAAATAACATATCTCCTGACACAACTGATGAAATCGGCAAAACTGTAAAAAATCTGGTCGACGGAGCTATCATCGGAAAAATAGATTCGGATAATCCTGTAATGTATATTTCAGGTAAAAAAGCAGATGAACTGTTGTTTTTAAATGAATTCATAACTGTTAAAAAAATCAGTGACAATGTCGGTGATGTGAGCATTCTTAAAATGCTTAGAAGCACATACACCAAAAGCTTATCCGCATTGCTTATAGAATCTTTTGAAATCTCCAAGACATATGGTCTTGAAGATGAATTTTTTGATATACTGGCACTGACTGAAGGTGATGAGTTCAGGCAAAAATCACTTTCAAGAATCAGCAATACATTAAACAGTTCAAAAAGAAAATCCGAAGAACTGGAAGAGATTATAGAATTTTTCAATAAAAATGATTTGGTAATGGTTAAAGCAGCACTTGAAAAGCTCAGCCGATAACTACATTAACCTTAAAACCTTTTTTAGCTTTTTTTATACTTCCGCTCACAGGAATAAAATGGGAATCCATAATATATCTGAGATATGTCACTTCAACAGCAGGAAGTCTCAAATTTGTCTTTATCTTTTTGCCTTCACTTTTGAACTGGACAGAGATTTTACCGTTTTTGTCAACGTACAAATCGGTATTTATTCCCTCTTTGGTAATTTTAGTTTCAAATTTTGTCAGATTAAGTCCGGCTTCAAGAGTTAAAGGAGCATCAACCTCGATGTTTTCACTTCTGAATTTCTCATTTGCTTCACGACCGTCCAGATTGCTGCTTGCAACAAACCACGCTCTGTCGATGACTCTTTGAACTTTCTGATTGTCTGGAATCACTCCCTGTGATTCATAGCTTTTCATCAAATCCATAACTTCTTTTTTGGTAACTTCCATCTCAATTGCACTTACGGCCAGTCTGGTCATCACAGGTCCGTAGTCTGATCTTCTGAAAACTGCCCATATTGATTCAGGGTCCCTATACACTCTTCTTTTAATTATCTCGTTAATTGTATTTCCGTTAAGGTAAGCTATTTTTTCGAGATTTCCTCTGGAGTAGGTATTCATTCTCTTGTAGATGTCTTTCCAGTTTCTCTCGCCGGGAACATTTCCAGCTTCAATTTCCCTTTCAAGAATCTCAACAGTAGTTTTTGGAAGCAGGTTTTTTATGTCATCAGTTATTGTCATATCATTGTCTATGATTGACTGCCTGATTAGTCTTCCGGAATATTTATCCTTGTTGAATTCCTTTACAATATGGTAGTTGAGTTTGGATCCTAGAAACTCATTTATCGCATACCATCTGATTTCATTTCTGTTGGTGTAGCTTTTCGGCATTCCAACAAAATTGCCTTCATCAATAAACGGCTGCGCTTTTGCTTTGATTTCATCCAGAGAAATGCTTGCAGAGGTAATGTAGTCAGTCACGCCGTCATCAATCATCTGTTTAAGTCTGATGGGAACGCTGTAAGAGAGAACCAGTCTGTGATGAAGCCCTTCAAAGGACCTTATTTCATCAGCACCCAATGCCAGTGCCATTTCACTGCGGGCATCAAAATCTGTGAAAAAGGGTGCATGGTTTGCACTGAATCCTTTATTCAGGTATACGACCACTTTCTTGTTTTGCTTATCTGCAAGTTTACGAGCTTCTTTTATTAATTTTTCATGACCTTTATGAACAGGGTCAAAATCTGCACTAATTCCAATCAATATTAACACCAAAAAAAGAAAATAGGATAATTTTAATTATCCACGAAATTTAAAACACCACTTATCACTAACCATATTCCGATTAATGCACCTAAAACGATAGGGTTTGAAAGATAAGTTCCGATTACAATGTAGAGCAAACCTAAAACAATTCCAAAAATTCCGACGTAAAATCCGTATCTTGAACTGCGGTTGTTAATTAAGGATGCCACTGCAACTATTATTAACATAATTCCTGCAATATACATTGTAATTTCAGTTAAAAATCCAAGCAATGCCGGATTGAAAATTAATCCGAAACTTAGGAATAGCAGCAATATTGCAAGTATCAAATCAAGTATTGCTCCTGAAGTGTTGTAGTCAATTATGGATACGCCTAAAACGAACAGGTAAATTGACATCAGCAATACGGATAAACCAATCAATGAACTAACTCCGATTAGTCCCATTACTGGAAAAATGATTATTATTAATCCGAAAATTATAGCTAGTAAACTGATAAATGTCCTTTTCATAATTGCCTCCTAATATTATTATAGTTATTATTTAATATAATGGGATATGTTTAATCTCAACAGTAGATGAGTTCATATCTGAATTATTGACTTCAGCTAACCATTCACTTTTACATTCACAGTCATATTCAATCTTTGTCTGTGTAAGATTGTTGGCTATTATCATATGTTTCAAATCTTTATTGCATTTCTTACAGTTATAAGGTCCACGCCTTGAGCCGAATCCGGAAGTGTCCAAAAGTGCAGGTATATCTAATTCATCACGGACGGTATTGATTATTTCAACACATGACCAGATCCATGGAGGCTGATAAGCACCTTTTCTCCAGAACCTTTCAATCACAGTTCCGCTGTGTATTGTTGCAGGACAGAATGACAGTCTGTTGACTCCAATTGAATTGCAGTATCTTGCTGTTTCTATTGCTTCGGTTATTGCCTGAGCTTCAGATACTAAAATAGGTTTAACGAAGATATATGCTTTTGTTTTTAAATTGTATCCTTTTGTTTTCTTTAGATTTTGCATTAAATTATGTGCATCTTCAAAGTCCTGACGTGTAAAACCCTTATTGATTTTTTTAAGTCGGGTGTAATCGTTTGATGTTTCAAGACCGATACTTACTTCAAATAATGTATCTCCAATTATCTCAAATATTTCATCCAGAACTTCTTCTTTAACATATTCAGGTCTTGACTCAACAATGATTTCTGTAACATTGCCCAAGTCAATTAAAGTTTTTAAAATTTCATCACGTGCATCTTTTGGAAGTTCATAGGGATTTAGAAAACTTCCTGATGCAAATAGTTTCACTGAAATTTTTTCCTCTTCAGCTATCGGATGTCTTTCGAGATGTTCGTGAAATATCTTAAGGATAGTGTCAGTATCAATCGGTTCAAGTGTACAGTCTGAAACATAGCTGCACATTGTACATCCTCCGCTGTCTCCAAGTGCCCATGCACAACCTGGTGTCGGCAGTATGATAAATAATGTTTTTGCAACACCATCATAAGTTAAATCATCATTGTACCAGCTTGCACCAACCTGTTCTGGAGTTTTCGGATCTTTTCGCTCAAAAGCATATTGTCTTATATCTTTAGTTAACTTTTCAATTTCCATTATAATACCTACAATATAATAAATGTAATATTATATTATTAAGATTTTTTTATAATTAAAAATTTTTATTCATAAAAATAGTTGGTTATTAAGTTGTGTGTAATGGTTTAAAAAAATAAAAAAAGAAAAGAGAAAGCAAGTTTAGAAACTTGCAATTACGTCTCCTAATAATTTGATGGATTCTTCTACGTTTTTACCAACAGGGGATCCTGCTACGTATTGAGTTACACCCATTTCAGCTAAGCCTTCAATTTTAGGGATGAACTCATCAGGAGTACCACATACGGAAAATGCGTCAAGTGCTTCATCGGTTACAGCACCAATAGCTCCACCGAAGTCACCTTTAGCTAAGAAAGCACCCATTTGTTCGTTGAATCCTTCAGGTAATCCGTGTCTTTCGATAACTGGAGCAGGGGAACCTGCTGCAATGAAAGCAACAACGATTTTTGCAGCGTTTTTAGCTGCGTCAGAGTCAGCACCAATGGAAGTTGCAGTGTATGCACCTACGTCAAATGCTTTGTCTCCACCAGCTGCTTCGATACCTTTTTTGATCATAGGCATAGCTGCTTCGTAATCTTTAGGGTTAGAAGCGTTAATTAATACACCATCTGCGATTTCTCCAGCGGTTTCTAACATTTTAGGTCCTTGAGCACCCATGTAAATAGGGATGTGTTCTTGAACAGCTTTTGCTCCACCTAATGCTGCACCAGCTTCGGTTTTTCCACCGGATAATAAAGTGTTAATGTCAGCGATTGCTGCTTTAATTGTGGATACTGGTTTTTCCCAAGCGATTCCTAAAGCATCGAAAGTTGCTTTGTCACCAGGACCAATACCGAAGGTTGCTCTTCCTTCTGAGATTTCGTCAATGGTTGCG
This sequence comes from uncultured Methanobrevibacter sp., assembly GCF_900314615.1. Classification (NCBI taxonomy): domain Archaea; kingdom Methanobacteriati; phylum Methanobacteriota; class Methanobacteria; order Methanobacteriales; family Methanobacteriaceae; genus Methanobrevibacter; species uncultured Methanobrevibacter sp. The sequence goes on from NZ_OMWA01000017.1 coordinate 45,265, forward strand.
ATTGCAGAAGCAGAAATTGCAGGGCTTCTTACGTATGGGTTGGTTACACCAGGACCCATTTTAATGGTTTCAGTGTTTGCTGCAAGTAATGCTAAGGTTTCGTATACGTTTTTGTTGTTGTAGTGGTCAGTGATCCATGCGTATTCAAAACCGACGTCTTCTGCTAATTTTACTAATTTTACAATTTCCTCCAAAGGTTGATTTGGAACAAATTCGATACCGAACTTCATATTTATCACCAATTTTTATTATGTTGTCTAGCTTATAAAGTATTTGTTATTTAAAAAATATAGAAAGATTTATATATTAAATAGG
>NZ_OMWA01000018.1 GCF_900314615.1 uncultured Methanobrevibacter sp.
CTAAAAGAGTTCCTGCAGGACAAACTAACCAAATACATGATTCCAACCGCATACATGCAGCTGGATGAAATGCCACAAACACCAAACGGAAAAACAGACGTGAAAGCTCTGCCGGAACCAAAATTAGACCTAGAAAATATTAAACCGGAAACTGAACTGGAAGAAAAACTCTTCGAAATGGCTGTAAAACTCATCAATACCGATCAGTTCGGTGTAACTGATGATTTATACGCAATAGGATTTACTTCATTAATATTAATGAAATTCAACTCAGTCATTTATGCTGAAATGGGAGTTAACCTGGATATTGCAATATTATTCAATGATCCGACTATCAGAAAACTCGCATCAGAAATTGAAAATACTGATGAAGACACCAGTTTAAGCGAAATTATCGAACTGGCAAACAACATGGATTACCTGCCACTGACAGATAACCAGATCGGTGTATACTATGAATGTATGCAGAGTCCTGACGAAATCAAGTATACCATGCCGACTACAATGAGATTAGGCAGCGACGTTGATGCAGATAAATTAAAAGAAGCCGTTATTAAAACTGTAGAAGCTCACCCATATCTTAAAACAAGAATCGTAATGGATGATGAAGGTGAAGTGAAACAGAAAAGATGCGATGATATTGCAATAGATGAAATCGAAATTGCTGAAGTTGATTCCATCAGCGATGAAGAAATGATAGAAAATGACGTAAAAGCATTTTCATTAGATGACGAGCAGCTGTTCAGAGTCAAAATATATAAAACACCTGAAGAGACCGTACTGTTCACTGATTTCCATCATTTAATTACAGATGGAGTATCACAGATTAATTTCTTTGATGATATCGCCAATGCTTATGATGGAAGAGACCTTAACGAAGAAATCGTTGACGGTTATGTATTCAGCCTTCTTGAAGATAAACAGAAAAACAGCGATGCTTATGAAAAAGCTAAGGAATTCTTCGATGAGAAATTATCACATGAAGTCGAATCTACCGTATTAACACCTAACGTTAACGGTGATCCTGATGAAGGTAAATTAAAATATGTTATTGAAACAATTGATGCAAATGAAATTAAAGAATTCTGTAACCGCCATTCATTCAGTCAGAATTCATTATTCCTCTCAGCACTTTCATTGACATTGAACAAATACACCTTCAGCAATAAAACATTAATAACAACTATCTTTAACGGAAGATCAAATCCATACTACTACGATACCCAAGGATTCCTGGTAAAAACACTTCCATTAATATTTATCAGTGAAAACAGACAGGAAACAATCAAAGAATTCATAAACAGTGTTGATAAGACCTGGAAAGACACTATGAGCAACAGTATTTATCCATATGTTAATGTTGCTGAAGATTATCAGCTGAAACCGGAATTTTTCTTCACTTATCAGGAATTCAATGAAACAGAACCTCGTATGATAAACGGAAAAGTTTGTGAAGAAAGAGAACTGATATCAGAAGAGCTGAACGCAACCGAATACAAGATTAACTTTGATATTGATGTTTCAAAAGAGTCAATAGACTTCGTAATTCAGTATAATGATGAATTATACACCGAAGAATACATTAAAACATTTATAGAATCAATAAAACTTGTTTTAAAACAGTTCATGGAAAATGATGTTAATGAACTGATGATTGGCGATGTGGAGCTGGAAACTGCAAAAGAAATACCTACATTCTCTCCTGTAGAAACTCCGTTTATCCACAAACGCTTCGAAAAACAAGTCCAGGCAAACCCCGATAGCATTGCTCTTGTTGCAACAGATGCAACATTAACCAATAATGAGCTCAACATGAAAGCAAATCGCATAGCCAATGCACTTATCAGAAAAGGTGTAAAAGCCAAAAGCAATATTTTAGCAATGCTTCCAAGGGACAGCAACTTAATAGCTGCAATAATTGGTATTTTAAAAGCAGGATGTACATTCATCCCTATTGATTTGGAATATCCTAAAGAGCGTATTGACTACATTTATGAAAACAGTCAGGCAGACTACATCATTACCGCTGACGGAAAAGGAGACAATGCGCTGGACATATATGAACTGCTTGATGAGAAAAATACCGCAAATCCTGATGTGGACATTTCACCTGATGATTTGGCATACATGATTTACACCTCAGGTTCAACAGGACTTCCTAAAGGAGTAATGATCGGACATAAAAACGCATGTAATCAGGCCGAGTCAAATCCTAAATGTGAATACAATAACCTGTTAAGTATCGCTACAATCGCATTCGATACATCCCTGGAGGACATCTTAACAGGTATTACAAACGGCATTAAAATAATATTTGCTAACGATTCAGAAATTAAAAACATTGTCGATTTAATCAGACTGATTGATGAAAACAAACCTGAAGTAATGGAATTCACTCCTTCAAGACTGATATCCTATCTGGAAGTAGAGGAATTCTGCGAAGTAATCAGTTGTGCAAAATGTATTGTAATGGGAGGAGAGCAGTTCTCAGCAAAAGCATTCGACGGAGTCAAACAGTACACAGACGCTAAAGTATACAACAGTTACGGACCGACAGAAGCAACAATCGCATCCAACTACAAAGAAATCACTGATCCTGAAAACATTACAATCGGAAAAGCACTTAAAAATTACGTAACTGAAGTAAGAGATATCGACGGAAAACTCCTGCCTAACGGAGTAATGGGAGAGCTCTACATCGGTGGTGTCGGCGTAGGTAAAGGATACTACAACATGCCGGATAAAACCGAAGAAGTATACCTTAAAATCAACAACATCCCATACTACAAGAGCGGAGACTATGCAATAGAACTTCCTGACGGAGACATCGACATCAAAGGAAGAATCGACAACCAGATTAAACTCAGAGGATTAAGAATAGAAATCGGAGAAATCGAATCAAGCATCAACAAATTTACCAATATCAAAAACGCCGTTGTTGTAATCAAGGAAATCAACAACAACGACCACTTATGCGCTTACTTCACAGCTGAAAAAGAAATTGATAAGGATGCATTGAAGGAGTTCCTGAAAGAGAGGTTAACCTATTACATGGTTCCAACAGTATTCATGCAACTGGACGAAATTCCTCAATTGCCAAACGGTAAGACAGATACCAAAAAACTGCCTGAACCTAAATTGGAACTTGAAAATGTAAAACCTGAAAACGAAACCGAAGAAAAATTATTCGAAATCATCTCAGAGCTGATCGGAACCGATGAATTCGGTACAACTGATGATTTGTATGCTATAGGATTCACTTCTTTAACATTAATGAAACTGAACACATTAATCTATAAAGAAATGAATGTAAACCTTGACATTTCAATATTGTTCAACAGTCCTACCATCAAAAAGCTTGCAGATGAAATTTTAGGCAGTGAAGAGCAGACATCACAATTAAACGAGCTTATTGAAATGGCTGATGAGATGGAATACTTCCCTCTTACTGAAAACCAGTTAGGTATTTACTATGAATGCATGCAGAATCCTGATGAAGTCAAATACACTATGCCTGCAGTTACCAGATTCGGTAAGGAAATTGAAGCTGATAAATTAAGAGAATCAATTATTAAAGTAATTGAAACTCACCCATATCTTAAAACAAGAATTGTAGTTTCAGATGATGGAGAGTTAAAGCAATATAAAAACAATGATGCTGAAATAGATGAAATCGAAATCGTTAAAGTTGATTCAATAACAGATGAAGAAATTACAGAAAATGACGTAAAAGCATTTTCAATTAACAATGAGCAGCTATTCAGATTCAAAATATATGACGGCAATGATGAGACAGTATTATTCTCTGATTTCCACCATATAATTACAGACGGTGCATCACAGGCAATATTATTTGAAGATCTTGCTGAAATCTATGAAGGTAAAGATATTACATCTGAAATCGTTGACGGATATGTATTCAGCCTTATTGAAAATGAAATGAAAAATAGTGAAAGATATGAATCCGCTGAAAAATTCTTTGATGAGAAATTATCACAGGAAATCGATTCCACCGTGCTGACACCTGACCTTAACGGAAATCCTGAAGACGGAAAAATCGAATTTACCGGCAGACATATTGACCTTACAGACATTAATGAATTCTGTCTTGAAAATTCAGTTGGTCACAACTCACTGTTCATGTCCGCACTTATACTGAACCTGAATAAATACACATTCAGTGATGATACCCTGATAACAACAATATTTAACGGAAGAACAAATCCAAACTATTACAACACTCAGGGATTCCTGGTAAAAACACTTCCATTAATTATTAAGAATGAAGACAGAGATCAGACAATTGATAAATTCATCAAATCTGTAGATAAAATATGGATTGATTCAATAAACAACAGCATTTATCCATATACCAAGATTGCAGATAAATATCAGTTAAAACCGGAAATATTCTATTCATATAATGAAGGTTCCGGTTCCGAAAGTCTTGTAATCAACGGCAATGATTATGAAAACTATGAACTCACAGATGCTACTGAAGAGACTGAATATAAAATAGACATTGCAGTATTCAAACAGGACACTACCCTTGGAATCGGTATATCATATAATGACCAGTTATATTCCAAAGCCTATATTGAAACATTCCTGGATTCAATTGAAACTATTTTAGACCAATTCGTCAACAATGACATTAAGACAATGAGAATCTGTGATGTTGAACTTGAAACTACTAAAGAACTGCCGACATTCACACCTCTTGAAAATCCGTTTATCCACAAACGTTTCGAAGCACAGGTTGCTGAAAAACCGGATGAAATTGCACTTGTTTCAAATGGAAAAGAGTTCACATACAAAGAATTGAACGAGTTAAGTAATAGAGTTGCAAACGGATTAATCAGCCGTGGAGTCGAACCAAGACATAATGTTTTAATCATGCTGCCGAGAACCGAATCATTAATTGCATCAATAATCGGTGTTTTAAAAGCAGGCTGCGGATTTATTCCGATAGATATGGAATATCCTCAAGAAAGAATTCAGTACATCTATGAAAACAGTCAGGCAGATTATATAATAGCTAATGTGACATTTGAGGGATCATTGGATATTAAAGACCTGCTTGAAGAGGAAAATATCGAAAATCCTGACGTTGAAATAAATCCTGACGATACCGCATACATGATTTATACCTCAGGTTCAACCGGAAAACCTAAAGGAGTAATGATCGGTCATGAAAATGCATGTAACGAAACTGAAGGAAACCCTAAATGTGAATATGACAATTTATTAAGTATCGCTACAATCGCATTCGATACATCTCTCGAGGATATCTTAACAGGTATTACCAACGGTATTAAAATCATCTTTGCAAATGACTCAGAAATCAAGAATGTCGTTGATTTAATCCAGCTGATTAAAAAAGAAAAACCGCAGGTTATGGAATTTACTCCGTCAAGGTTACTGTCATATCTTGAAGTAGATGAATTCTGTGAAGTAATTGACTGCGCCAAATGTATAGTTATGGGCGGAGAACAGTTCTCAGCAAAAGCATTCAACGGAGTCAAACAGTACACAGACGCTAAAGTATACAACAGTTACGGACCAACAGAAGCAACAATCGCATCCAACTACAAAGAGATTACCGATCCAGAAGTTATTACAATCGGAAAAGCGCTTCAAAACTACGTGACTGAAGTAAGAGACATCGACGGTAAACTCCTGCCGCAGGGAGTGATGGGAGAGCTCTATATCGGAGGTACAGGTGTCGGTAAAGGATACTACAACATGCCTGAGAAAACCGAAGAGGTATATCTCACAATCAATGATATTCCATACTACAGAAGCGGAGACTATGCAATTGAGCTTCCGGATGGAGAACTGGACATTAAAGGAAGAATCGACAACCAGATTAAACTCAGAGGATTAAGAATAGAAATCGGAGAAATCGAATCCAACATATCCAGATTCCCAAATATCAAACAGGCAATTGTTGTAATCAAGAAAATCAACAACAGCGAACATTTATGCGCCTACTTCACAGCAGAGGAAAATATCGATACAAAACTCCTCAAACGTTACCTCCAAAACAAGCTGACAAAATATATGGTGCCTACAGCATTCATCCAAATTGATGAAATGCCTCAGACCCCTAACGGAAAAACAGACATCAAGAGACTGCCTGAACCTTCCCTATCACTTGATCTGGTTGAACCGGAAACAGAAACCGAGAAAAAGATATATGATATCGTTTCATCCCTTACAAGTGCTGAAGAGTTCGGTATTACAGATGACCTCTATTCCTTAGGATTCACTTCACTGACACTGATGAAACTGAATTCAATGATTTACAATGAAACTGAAGTAAACATTGAAATAACTGACCTGTTCAATAATCCGACAATTCAAAGCCTTGCAGATAAAATAGACAATAACCTTGATGTTCAAATTGACATTAAGGAACTTATCAATACTGCAAAATCAATGGATTTATTCCCACTGACATCAAATCAGTTAGGTATCTACTACGAGTGCATGCAGACAGAAGAAATCAAATACACAATGCCTTCCACAATACGCTTCGGCAGTGATATTGATCCGTCAAGACTTAAACAGGCTATTATAGATACTATTGAAGCACATCCATATCTTAAAACAAGAATCATAACTACTCCTGAAGGAGAATTAAGACAGAAAAGATGTGACGATGCAGAAATTGATGAAATTGAAATTGTAGAAGTGGATTCAATCACAAATCAGGAGATGATGGATAACGATATCAAATACATTCCACTGGATGACAATCAGCTGTTCAGATTCAAGATTTATCAAACCCCTGAAGAAACTGTGCTCTTCTCTGATATCCACCACATTATTACAGACGGTGTTTCAATTGATCTTCTTTTCGAAGACATTATCAGCATGTACAACGGTGAAGATATCAATGAGGAAATTGTCGACGGATATGCTTACAGCTTAATTGAAGAGCAGCTCAGTGAAAACGAAGTTTCAAAAGAGTACTATAAAAACAAATTTGCTCAAGGATTTGAATCTACCGTTTTAACTCCGAATTTAAACGGAAATCCTGATGAGGCTGAAATCAAACTTATCGGTGAGAGAATCAACTCCAATTTCGTAAGATTATTCTGTCAGGATCATTCAATAAGTCCGAACGTGCTCTTTATGAGTGCTACAGTCCTGGCCTTAAACAAGTTCACATTCTCAGACAAGGCACTGATAACCACTATCTTCAACGGAAGGTCAAACTCCAATTACTACAATACCCAGGGAATGCTTGTAAAAACACTTCCTATAATGGTGAGCAGTGAAAACAGGGAGATGATGATTGAAGACTTCATCAAAGTAGTGGACAAAACATGGAAAGATTCATTAGTGCACAGCAATTACCCATATACAAAACTTTCCGAAGAGTATCAGCTGAAACCTGAATTCTTCTATGCTTACCACGGTGCATTTGAAACCGATAATCTGGAACTTAATGGAAACCGCTATGCTATGGAAGAACTTGACGGCACTGTTGCAACAGATTATAAAATCAACATGGACATTTACGATGACGGAGAAAACATTGGAATGTATATTGAGTACAATGACCAGATATACTCAGAGGATTATGCAAACGAATTCATGAGATCTATAAAATACATACTCTTCCAGTTCTTCACAAACGACATGGACAAATTAAGAATCAGTGAAATTGAACTTGCACCAAACTTCATGCTTCCTGAGTTTGAAGAGCTTGACAATCCTATCCTGCATAAACGTTTCGAAGCACAGGTAGCTGAAAAACCGGATGAAGTCGCTCTTGTTGCAAGTGATGAAACACTGACCTACCGGGAACTTGACGATAAGGCAAATCGTATAGCAAATGCATTAATCAGAAAAGGTGTTAGACCAAGAAGCAATATATTGATTATGCTTCCTCGTACTAGTGACCTGATTGCTTCAATTATCGGTGTATTAAAAGCAGGTTGTGCCTTCATACCACTCGATTTAAAGTTCCCTAAAGAAAGGATTGAGTACATATATGAAAACAGTCAAGCAGATTACATAATAAATATAGATGGCATCTCACCAAATTCACTATCCATTAAAGAATTGCTTGAAGAGGACAACACATCCGCTCCTGATGTAAGCATTACAAAAGATGACCTGGCATACATGATTTACACTTCAGGTTCAACAGGAAATCCTAAAGGTGTAATGATCAGCCATGAAAATGTATGTAACGAAACTGAAGGAAACCCTAAATGCGAATACAACAACCTCTTAAGCATTGCAACAATCGCATTCGATACCGCACTTGAAGATATCCTCACAGGCATAACAAACGGTATCAAAATCATCTTTGCAAATGACGATGAAATAAAAAGCATTGTTGAGCTGATTAGCCTGATAAAACGTGAAAGTCCGGAAGTAATGGAATTCACACCGTCAAGATTACTGTCATACCTTGAATTTGAAGAGTTCTGCGATGCAATCGGATGTGCTAAATGTATCGTAATGGGAGGAGAACAGTTCTCAGCAAAAGCATTCAACGGAGTCAGACAATACACTGATGCAAAAGTATACAACAGTTACGGACCGACAGAAGCAACAATCGCATCCAACTACAAAGAAATAACCGATCCTGAAAACATTACAATCGGAAAAGCACTCAAGAACTACGTAACTGAAGTAAGAGACATCGACGGCAAACTCCTGCCTAAAGGAGTAATGGGAGAGCTCTACATCGGAGGTATCGGAGTAGGTCAGGGATACTACAACATGCCTGAGAAAACCAAAGAAGTATACATGACCATTGATGATATCCCATACTACAAGAGCGGAGACTACGCAATAGAGCTTCCTGACGGAGACATTGACATCAAAGGAAGAATCGACAACCAGATTAAACTGAGAGGTTTAAGAATAGAAATCGGAGAAATCGAATCCAACATTTCCAACTTCCCAAATATCAAACAGAACATCGTTGTCATTAAGGAAATCAGAAACAACGAACATCTATGCGCATACTTCACAGCAGAAGATGAAATCAACAAGGACGAGCTTAAAGCATATCTGAGTGAAAGACTTACCCAGTATATGGTTCCAACAGTCTTTATGCAGATTGATGAAATGCCGCAAACTCCTAACGGTAAAACTGATGTTAAAGCATTGCCTGAGCCTAAATTAGAATTGACTTACGTAGCTCCTAAAAACAAGATGGAACAGACAATCTGTGCAATATACTCATCCATTTTGGACATAGACATCGTCGGTGCGGAAGACAACTTCTTTGAAATAGGAGGAACATCACTTATAGCATCCAAGCTAATCATTGAACTGCTCAAACAGGACTATAATGTGAAATATGATGATATATTCAGAAACCAGACTCCAAGAAAACTGGCAAGCTTCCTTTCAGGTGATGAAATGTCAGATGACCTGGATGTTGACATCATTGAAAACTATGATTACTCAAGGATTAATAGCCTTCTTGAGAAAAACACCTTTGAAAACTTCGCAAAAGGTACAAATCTGGAATTAGGAAATGTGCTGCTTACAGGAGTTACAGGATTCATGGGTATCCATGTATTATACGAATACATTAAAAATGAAGAAGGAACACTGTACTGTATGCTGCGTAAAGGTAAATTTGACAGCTGTGAAGAACGTTTAATCGATTTAATGAATTATTACTTCGATGAAGACTTAAGCGACCTTATCGGATCACGTATCATATTAAGTGAAGGAGACATAACCGAACTTGATGACTTCAAAAAGCTGGACGAATATCCTATTGACACAATTATCAACTGTGCGGCTATCGTAAAACACTACACTCACGACGATTACATCTTCAGAGTAAACGTAGACGGAGTAATTAACGGACTCGAATTTGCTGAGGCAAATAACATCAATTACGTCCAAATATCCACTACAAGTGTTTTAGATGAATACACAGAAGACACAGACATTACAGATATCCACTGTGATGAAAGAACCCTTTACTGGGGACAGGACTTATCCAACAAGTATCTCAACAGTAAATTCCTTGCAGAAAGAATGGTTCTTGAAAAGGCACTTTCCGGCCTTAACGTGAAAATCATCAGGGTTGGAAACCTTATGGGACGTGACTCAGACGGTGTGTTCCAGAAAAACTTCGATACAAATGCATTCCTGAACAACATCAAAGCTATCAAAAACTTGAAAGCCACTATTGCACCAATATCTGAAGAAATGGTTGAATTAAGCCCGATTGATTACGTTGCAAAAGCAACTCTCGAACTGGCTAAAACACCGAAAGAATGTACAGTATTCCATGCAGTCAGTGACAAATTAATACCTAACAGAGACATATTTGATGTTATCAGCTCATTCGGATATCCTATTGAAGAGGTCAGCCCTGAAGAATTCAGAGAAATCTATGAGCAGAATATGAATGAAAATATTCAGGGAATGATTACAGCCGATTTATCCATCAACGATTTCGATTTGGATGAAGATGCAGACATCGAAGAATATGAAGACGATGACGGCGAACTTGTCATGATTGACCAGACACTTGAAATACTTGATTCATTAGGATTCAACTGGCCTGAATGTGATAAAGATTATCTTACAAGATTTATAAATTACTTAAATGAGGTACATTACTTTGATTAGATGAAGGGGATAAAATGAATTTCAAAATAGCAGACAGCAAATTTAAGGAATTATTACTGCCAACTTTACTTATGGTTATGGCTTTAAACATAAGTTCAGTTGTCGATTCATTTTTCGTAGGGTCATTTATAGGTCCGAATGCAGTTGCAGCAATTGACCTTTTAGAGCCTATGATTCTATTAGTAACCGTTTTTGAATGGTTATTCGGACTTGGAGGACAGATTCTAGCTTTAAATAAAAAAGCAGAATTTGATATTGATGGAAGTAATCGTTACTTTACAACATCCATAGTCGTGTCATTCATAGCGACTCTTATAATGACCGTTTTATGTTTAATGTTCATGGATCCTATCGCTACACTTTTAGGTTCAGATGCAGTTACAAAACCTCTTGTTATGCAATATTCCACATACTTATACGGATGTTTTGTTGTATCTACAGTCGCAGCTGTGCTTGCACAATACATTCGTGTAGACGGTCAGCCAAATTTCGCATCAGCAATTATTATTATAGCTAATGTAGTCAATATCATCTTTGATTATCTGTTCTTATCAGCAGGAATGGGTATGGCTTCAGCAGCACTTGCATCATTTATTGGATACACTGTTGGTCTTGCAGCATGTTTACTATACATCCGCAGCCCGAAAAGAACATTTAGATTCGTGCGCAAAGCACTTGAAATTAAAACTTTCATAAAAACAACAGCTAAAATGATTAAAGTAGGTTTCCCAGGTGCAAGTATCGGTATTTTTGATGTAATATTTGTGTATTTTATGAACCTTTTCCTGGCTGCAACCTTAGGAAATCTGGGACTGACCACATATATGTTATGTATGGATGCGCTGGTACTCGGAAGTATTGTTGATATCGGAATTTCAGAAACCCTGACATCAATTGTTCCGATATATTATGCAAAACACGATTATGCAAATATAAATCATCTGATTAGGCTCTCATTAATAATTACAGTAATCTGTGCAGTAGTACTGACAGTTATCACATGGATATGGCCTCAAGGATTTTTAGCTCTTTACAATTTCAATCATTTAGAAATGGCAGGCTTTGCAATTCATGCACTGCAATTATATTCATTCTTCTTCCTCCTATCAATACTGCCAAACATGTTGGTATTCTATTACGAAGCTATCGAAAGGTCAGTTTTCTCAAGCATCGTATCAGTCCTGTTCACATTAATATTCCCGTTACTTACAGTAATCGGATTATATGAACTGATTGGAAATGATGGAATATGGCTCGGATTTCCGGTCAGCTGTATAATCTCAATGATTTTCATTATCGTGTCTGTTAAAGTTATTCAAAAAAGAGAACCAAAATACGGAGGACTGTTATTTTTTGAAAATGACCTGGTTGATAAAACTGAAAACTTTGTTTTAACAGACAATGATGAAGATGAACGAAAAGAATGTTTGAATCATTTGAAAAACTTGAATGCTGATGAAGAGTTCTGCAACAATACAAATAAGATATTTGATGTGATTTTTGAAACAAATCCTCATGACACATATGTTGAAGTACTGGTTATTGATTATCCTGACAATATCCACCTTGACATCAAGTACGACGGGGAAAAGAAAAATCTTGATAACCTTAAAAAGAAATTCCCTGAAGACCTTCTCAAATATGCGGAAGTTCTGGGATTCAATACCATCGAATATGTTATGGACAAAAGCTAAATATATTTTAGCTTTTAATTTTATTTTTTTTAAAAATTTTGAATTCGGCAATTTTTGCCTGAAAAACTAAAAGTATATTAATGATATTAAACTAAAAATATAATATTATCATATCACTGGATGATAATTTATTATTTTAACACTCTATGTTACTAGTATTTATGGGCATTTACAATACTAGGTCGCTGATAACATAGATTTATACCCAGACTACTAATTAAGAGGTAATAATATGCAAAGATCAAGAGGATTAAAAAGTAGATCCAGAAAAAAAATGACTAAAGTACAAAGACCGGGAAGAACTAACCCAATTACAAACAGACTCCAAAGATTTGAAGAAGGAGATTTAGTTCACATTACTATTATGGTAAAACCGGTAAAATTGTCGGACAAAAAGGAAAAGCTTACTTAGTTGCTTTAAAAGATGGAAACAAAGCTAAAGAGTTAATTGTTAGACCTGACCACTTAAAATTACAAAACTGAGTTTTATGATTGGAAAAGAAGTTATTGAAAGCCAACCTATTCCAGGTTCTAAAGTTAAAGAAGTTCTTGAAGAGTTTAGAGAAAACGATAATGAACTGAACTACGAACAGAACATTACTTTAAACCACCTTGAAAGGTTTAAAAGATTTTCCGTTGAAGACGCAGAGGAAATTGTCGAAAAGCTTCAAAGCGAATTTGGCCTTAGAGAAAAAGTTGCTGTTCATATTGTTGATTTAATTCCACAGGATTTGGCTGACTTAAGATTAATTTTTGCAAAAGAACCGGGCCAAGTTGACAAAGAAGATATGGAAAAAATTTTAGAACTTCTTGAACAATATGATGTTATTGAATAGTTTCATAACTATTCCTTTTTTTATTATTTTTTACCCCATTTAACCGACTTTTTTTAGATATGTTTATTACATTTAAAAATAATATTTATAAATAATATTTATATTATGTCAAATTTTTGACTTATGAAAAACATTAGTGAAGTGATAAAATGAAAAATAATAATAAAAAAGAGAGAACTCCACCAGTGAAAAAAGAAGAATATGCAGTTATTCTTGATTACTTAAGCAGAGGATATGTTAAATCAGACATGTCAAAATTTGGTGGAAAAGCTGTTGCTCAAGCAATTGGTACTGAACAATTCACTTTACTAGAATTAGCTCCGAAAACTGGTGTAGATTTAGAAATTCAAGATACCGTTTACATTGGAAAAGGCAAAAGGGATAAAATCTATAGGGTTTTAGGAAAACTAGATTTCGAAAATTTAACTGCAACCAGTAGAATTGAATTAGAATATGCTATTAGAGATATTGTAGAAGCAAATGAAGAAAAATATGTTGATTTCTTCAATACTACTGATTCATTAAGCACAAGGCTTCACAGCCTAGAGTTAATTCCAGGAATTGGTAAAAAATACATGTGGGACATCATTAAAGCAAGAGAAGAAAAACCTTTCGAAAGTTTTGAAGACATAACCAAAAGACTGCCAACATTAACTGATCCTGCAGGAATGATTGTTAACAGAGTAAAACAAGAATTAGACACCTCCACTGTAAACAGAAGAGGTAAAAATAAATATTACATATTCACTCAAGCTCCAAGAAAACCTAGAAGATAAAGTGATAATTTGACTAATGAGTCTTTATCTAAAACAACTAAAAACATTTTAAATAAGCATGGGATAAAACTGAATAAAAATCTCGGTCAGAATTATTTGATTGATAAAAATAAAAGAGACCAGATTATTAATTTTGGAAATCTCACAAAAAATGATGTTGTACTGGAAATCGGAACAGGTATTGGAACTTTAACAATCGAAATTGCAAAAAGAGCCGGGAAAGTAATAGCTATTGAACAGGATACAAAAATAGCTAATATTTTAAAGGAAAGGCTTGAAGAAGAAAAAATCGATAATGTAGAGCTGATAAATGATGATGCACTGAACGTTGATTTTCCTAAATTCAACAAGATCATCTCAAATCTACCTTATCAAATCTCATCACCAATCACTTTTAAATTTTTACAATACGATTTTGACCTTGCCGTTTTAATGTATCAGAAGGAATTTGCAAGGCGAATGAACGGTCAGGTCGCAACTAAAGACTATTCAAGATTATCTGCAATGCTTTATTTTAAATGTGACGTTACAACATTAACTGATGTAAGCTCAGAAAGCTTTATTCCAAAGCCGAAAGTTGATTCGACCGTTGTCGGCCTAACTCCAAAAGAAAATAAAATCAGTGCCGACGAGTTTAAGGTCTATTCAAATTATACAAAAGCACTCTTTCAGCACAGAAACAAAAAAATCCGCAATGCATTAATCGACTCCAGACATGTAATCTGCGCTCTTGATAAAAAAGAGATGAAAAATAAGATTAATTCCATTGAAAATGATGAGATAAACGAATATCTTAAAAAAAGAGTAGTGGCTATCGAACCTGAAGAGATACTGTACCTGTCAGGTGAACTGAACCGTATTTTAAACGGGTAGATATTATGAGCGAATTTATTTTAAATACTGACGAGAATGTTTATATTCCTGCTGAAGACAGTTATTTGCTTGCTGAAAATTTAGAAATTAAAGAAGGTGCAAGCGTTTTGGAAATCGGAACAGGTTCGGGAATTGTGGCAATGTATGCATCCAGACTGACAGATAAAATTGCCGTAACCGACATCAACTTTGACGCATGCGAACTTGCAAGGAAAAACTTTGAAGACAATAATATTGAAAACATTGAAATTCTATTTGGAAATCTCTTTGAACCTGTAAAAAATAGAAAGTTTGATGTAATTTTATTTAATACTCCATATCTACCTACCGAAGAAGACGAAGTTATTGACAGCAATTTAAATTATGCATTCGACGGTGGATTAAATGGTAGGAAAGTTATAGATCTATTTTTAAATGAAGTGCCAAATCATTTAAATGATGGAGGAATTGTCCAGATGATACAGTCTTCATTTTCAGACAATGATTTGACATTGCAGAGATTTGACGAACTGGGCTTTATTGCTGAAATCAAAGCCAAGGAACATTTCTTTTTTGAAGATATTACATTAATCAACGCGTATAAAATATGAGGTGAAAAAAATGGACAGCGGAATGAGATCAATCATAATCGGAATTGTTTTTTTAGTTGTTGCAGTTGTATTCCTTTTAATTACAACAAAATACTCCTATCTGGGAATACTGTTAATTATTCTAGCAATATTAATGATGATTACCGGATTTATGAGAAAAAATAAGTAAAAAAAGGAGAATTAATATTCTCCGTCAAAGACAAGCTCTGCAGGACCTTCCATAAAGGCTCCAAGAGCTTCTTCTTTTTCGTAAACTGTAAAGTTTAAGTCTCCGCCAGGAAGGTGGAGCAATATATTTTCATCAAACAGACCTAGTTTGAAACCTGAAATGGCTGTGGAAGTTGCACCGGTACCGCATGCCAATGTAACGCCAGCACCTCTTTCCCATGTAATCATTTTACCTTCGTTTTTAGATATGACTTCAACGAAGTGCACATTTATTTTTTCAGGGAAAACTTCATGAGCTTCAATAGCAGGACCGTATTTGTTGATGTCAACTTCATCGACGTTATCTACAAATATTATAGCATGAGGATTTCCGACGCTGATTGCGGTTACGTTGAAAGTGGTGTCGAGAACTTCAAGTTCACCGTCAAGGAACTCTTCCTTATCAGATGTCATTGGAATTTCAGGAGTTTTAAATGTGGATAAACCCATGTCCACTTTGAAGAGCACCGGTTCATCATTTTCCAATGTAATTTCAATTGTTTTGATTCCTGCTCTGGTTTCAACAGTCATTTTTTCCTGTTTTAAAATACCTTTTCTGTAAACGAAATCACCGAAACATCTTATACCGTTTCCGCACATTTCAGCTTCGCTTCCGTCAGGGTTGAACATTCTGTATCCAATGTCAGCTACTTCAGACGGTTCTACAAAAAGTACTCCGTCCCCACCTACACCGAAGTTTCTGTGACATAGTATTCTGCATGCTTCCGGTTTGTCTGCTTCAGGAATGACTTCTCCTTTGCTTTCATCGATTATTGGAAAGTCATTGCCTATTCCGTGCATTTTTGAAAATTTCAGTCCTTTTAAATCTACCATGTTATCAACTTATTTTAAATGTGGTGGAATGCTTTGTTTTGCATATAAGTCTTCAAAGGTTTCTCTTTCACGTACTACATTGCATTTACCGTCAGTAACTAATATTTCAGAAGTTAAAGGTCTTGAATTGTAGTTGGATGACATTGTAAATCCGTATGCTCCGGCATTCATTATACCTAATACGTCTCCTTCTTCTACATCAGGCATTGGCCTGTCACGTGCAAATAAATCTCCGGATTCACATACGTTACCTGCAATGTCCACTTCCTGAGTATCTGGAGCGTCCATTCTGCTTGCATCTACGATGTGGTGGTATGAGTCATACATTGCAGGTCTTAAGAGTGTGTGGAAACCTGCATCTACACCGATGAATTTTCTGTAACTTTGTTTTACGCTGTTTACTGTTACTAAAAGTACAGCCGCATCTCCGACAAGGTATCTTCCAGGTTCGAGATACATTGTTGGGTTGCCCATGTCATATTCTTCAAGTTTTTCTTTGAATAATCCTATGTTGACTTCTGCAAATTTGTCCAAATCAAGAAGTTTTTCTTCAGGAGTGTATGGAATTCCTACACCTCCACCGAAATCAACGAATTCAAAGTCAATTCCGGCTTCCTGGTGAACTTTACCTGCAATGTCCATTGTGGATTCAATTGCTAGTTTGAATGGTTCAGGGTCTAAAATTCCGGATCCGATGTGTGAGTGCATACCGACAGGATTGAATCCTAATTCTTTAGCCATGGTATAAACTTCAACAGCTTCATTGTCCATTATACCGAATTTGCTCATTACACCACCGGTGATACAGTGGTCATGGTGTCCTGCACCGACCATAGGGTTTACTCTGAAAGAAATTTTCAGTCCTTCAGGATCTACCATTTTAGCTAATCTTTTAAGTGCTGATACAGAATCGATGTTTAAAACAGCACCTTCATCGTGAACAAATTTTAACTCGTCATTGGTAATGTTGTTACCTGTGAATAATATTCTGTCACCTGAAAAACCTACCATTTTTGCAATGTGGACTTCACCAGGGGAAACTGCATCAATGCAGCATCCTTCGCTTTCCAATATTTTCATTACAGCAATGTTGGTATTAGCTTTACATGCATAAAATACTTTGAAATCAGGATAATATTTTGAAAAAGTAGAGTAAAATCTGTTATAGTTATCTCTTATCCTGTTTTCGTCAATTACATAGGTTGGAGTTCCGAATTCTTCTGCGATGTCTATTGCATCTGCACCACCAATGTCTAAATGGTTTTTATCGTTTACTTTAATATTTAAATCCATAATAAAACTCCTAAAAAGTTGCATTATAAATTTATATATATCTTCCAATCTATTTAAAAGTAATGCAGGAAAAACGTTTTCCGTTCAAAATATTGGTGAAAATATGAAAAAAGCTTATGGACTTACCGTTAGAGGAATAATTAAAGACAATGATAAGATTTTACTCGTAAAAAGACATCCGAAAAGCAGAACCGACCCTGAAATGTGGGAACTTCCAGGAGGCAAGATTGAAAAGGGCGAATTTTTCGCAGATGCACTTGTACGTGAAATTAAAGAGGAAACAAACCTTGACGTTAAGGTTGGTGATTTTTGCGATGCAGTTCAAAACGATTATATGCACAAGCGTACCGTGCAGATTATGATGTATTTTGATAATGTTGAAGGTGAGATAAAAATCAGTGATGAGCACACAGACTGGATGTGGGCAAGTCTGGATGAAATCAGAACCCTTGAGATTTCAACATCACTTAAAAAATTATTGAAAAAAAGAGATTGGGAAATTTAATCGATGAAAGTTCGATTAACTAATTTCAATTCCCCTTTCGCACAGCTTGGACATTTGGAAGATTCTCCCAATACGCTGAGTTCGCCTGCGCAGAGCGGGCAAATTGCATAAGTATCATCAATGAATACTGTCAGTTCGTTAGTATGGTCTTCTAAAATTTCTTTTATTAAAGATTCGTCCAAATCAGCATTGTTTTCAAAAATTACAAATTTGTTGATTTGTTTTGAACAGTCCCTGCAGTAATAACCGTAGTATTTTCCGCTTAAATCAAGTGGCTTGTCTGAAAAATTGAATTTTGAATCTTCTATGCAGAAGTTTCCCTCACTGTCAAGGGCGAATGACTTTTCCAGTTTCAAATCAAGGCTTTTTCCACAGTTTATGCAGTTCTGGAATCTGTTGTCAAAATCGATTATTTTAACATTGTCGTCGAGCTTTTCTAGAAGAAAAATTATTTCCTCATTGCCTATGCCTTCCTCTTTTGAGGTTATGTGGAAGTTATAGATAACTTCCCCGCAGTCATAACAGTAATATTTATAGATTCCTCCGGAAACCAGTGATTTTGAAGCTTCAGAAGATGCTTTAACGGTTAAAATGTCCACATGAACATTTTTATCCCAGTCAATCCAGAAGATATTTGAAGAGTCCTCTAATTTGAATCCGCATTCACTGCAAGAATATTCACTATGGACACCCATCAAATCACCTATAATATTTCATCTAAAGCTTTAACGAACTGGTCTATTTCTTCTTTTGTAATTATTAGTGGTGGAACGAATCTTAAGACATTGCCTGAAGTACAGTTAATTAAAAATCCTGCTTCTCTGAGCTTGTCAACATATTCTGCTCCAGGTTGGGTCAGCTCCAAACCGACCATTAAACCTTTACCTCTTACATCAGCTATAATTTCCTTATCCAATTTTTTAAGTTCGCTGATGAAGTATTCACCGACTTCATTAACATTGTCAAGAATGTTTTCTTCATCAAAAGTATCCAGTACGGCATTTGCTGCTGCACATACTAAAGGACCTCCACCGAATGTGGTTCCGTGATCTCCAGGTACAAATGCACTGGCTACTTTTTCGGTTGCAAGGATTCCGCCCATTGGGACTCCTCCGCCTATTCCTTTAGCCATTGTCATTATGTCAGGTTTTACGTCAAAGAGTTCATGAGCAAACAATGTTCCGCATCTTCCGAATCCTGTCTGAACTTCATCTACAATAAAAACAATGTCTTTTTCATGACAGATTTCTTCAATCTGTTTTAAGTAATCTTTATCAGGAACGTTTACTCCGCCTTCACCCTGAATAGGTTCAACAATGATTGCTGCAGTATTTTCTGTAATAGCATCTTTAATAGCGTCAATGTCATTGTAAGGCACATTAATAAATCCTTCAGGAATAACAGCCTTGAATGGCTCATGATATTCTTCATGACCTGTAGCTGCAAGTGTCATTAATGTTCTTCCGTGGAATGAATCTACAGTTGAGATGATTTCGCTTTTTCCGGTGTATTTGACTGCTAATTTAATAGCTCCTTCGTTTGCTTCAGCACCGCTGTTTGCATAAAATATTCTGTCAAAACTGGTTTTATCGATTAATTTTTTAGCGTAAATCAAAGCAGGTTCATTGTAATAGATACTTGAAATGTGAATAAGTTTTTCAGCCTGATCCTGAATAGCTTTAACTAATGCAGGATGATTGTGACCTAAAGCATTAACTGCAATACCTGCAAACATGTCCAAATATTCATTTCCATCTATATCCCATACTTTAACACCTTCACCATGGTCTAGGACAACTGGTTGTCTTGTAAAAGTATTGATAAAATAATCATCTTCAATCTTAATTAAATCCTGAGTATTCATTTTATCCTCCATTAACTATTTATTCAATAATACTTATAGTATTAGTATTATATAAAAATAGGTGATAAAATGAAAGTCGCAACTATTGAAACTGATAAAGGGAATATCGTTTTAGAACTGTTCCCGAATGAAGCACCTGGAACTGTAGCTAACTTTGAAAAATTAATCAAAGAAGGTTTCTATGATGGATTAACATTCCACAGAGTTATTCCTGATTTTGTAATTCAGGGAGGCTGTCCTAGAGGAGACGGTACAGGCGGACCAGGTTACACTATCAAATGTGAAACTGAAGGAAACCCTCATAAACACGGTACCGGTGCTCTATCCATGGCACATGCAGGTAAAGACACTGGTGGAAGCCAATTCTTTATTACCCACTCCCCACAGCCACACTTAGATGGTGTACACACCGTATTCGGTCAAGTTATTGAAGGCCAAGACGTTGTAAACGCTATCCGTCAGGGAGACAAAATGAACAGAGTGACCGTTGAAGATAGATAATTCTATCTTTCCATTTTCTTTTTTTAAATAAACCTATTTAACCTCGTTAAACATTGAAAAAAACAAAAAATTGTACGGGTGTGTGAAATTGCTCCCGTTTAAAACTGCTTATTTTAAGTATTTAAAGAAATAATGATTTTTTAACTTGCATCACTGGATTTGATTCCCACAAATGAAGCAAATACAGATGCTATACACAATACAATACAAATCAGACAGGTTATCTGACAGCTGCTTATCAGCAGAGGATAGTATTGCTCAATCATAGGCACGTTACCCATCACAAATGCAAATACCAATGTTAATATTCCCATACTCATTGCCTGACCTACTGTACGCATTGTTGCAACAGCCGCTGAGGCGATTGAATTATCCTTTGGAGGAACAGAACCCATAATGACATTTGTATTCGGTGGAGAGAACAGTCCGAAACCTATACCATATATTATCATTGCCACAAATAAAAATAGCATTGGAGTAGCGCTGTCCAGTGATGAGAACAGAAACAGAGACACAGTACCTAATCCCATTCCGATAGCTGCAAGAATCTGCGGTACAAACTTGTCTGACAGTCTTCCTGCAATCGGGGCAAGGACAACCTGACACAATGGTGCTACAAGCAGCATCATACCTGCAGTCTGTGAATCAAATCCCTTGATGTACTGCAGATGATAATTTAAAATTGTTGTAACGGCATATGTCGCCAGATATGCGCAAAGTGATGCAAAATTTGCTGAAAGGAACTTATGATTTTTGAAAAATCTTACATCAAATACAGGATAGTCCTCTTTAAGCTCAATTAAAGCGAAGACAACCAGAATTATTATTCCTAAAATTGTTAAAATGATTCCAGTAGTTGTATTGAGTACTGTAAAGCCGTACATGAAAAGTACCATTCCGACAGCATATGCAAGTGAACCTTTAATATCAAGCGGAAAGTTTTCAAAGGAAGTCCATTCCTTATCGATTTTTGTTAAAAGCAATAGCAAAATCACAAACATGAAAGGTACGGCAAAAAGCACTACTGATCTCCATCCCAGGTTATAATTCAGAATTCCACCAAGAACCGGTGATAGGGACAGTCCTAGATAAACTCCTGTGATATTGATTCCCAATGCTTTTCCGCGCTCTTCTCCGGGAAATGATGAAACGATTATTGCCATTGAAGTTACATTAATAAATGCCAATGAAATTCCCAGAATAAATCTGCAGATCAGAAACTGCTCCTGAGATGTTACAAAAACATTGGCTATTGAAATAATTATAAAAAGAATTAAATTGAATATTGTGACTTTTTTAAGGCCGTATTTTCCTGAAATCTGGCCTGCCGGAACCGACAGCACAGCCACAACTAATAAAAAGATAATAGTAACCCAGTTTTGAATAATATTGCTCATTCCGTATTCAGCTGCAATTGACGGAATAACGATTGTAACTCCGTTTACAGCAAAAACCGTGAAAAATGACAGTATCGTACAGATAATTAATATTATATTTTTGGTTTCCATTAATGTATATATTATATTTATAGAATATATACTCTTGATTATATTGGAAAACAACTTTAACATCAGGGTTTAGCTATTGAAAACTTGTTTTTCAAAAGGCTTTCATATATATCCCCAGTTGAAAATCAAATTCAAATTCAAAATGCTTGCCGTTAAAGTAAAATTCGCTCAATTAAAATAAAGAGAAAAAAGACAGGTATTGGAAAAATTAAGCTTATCTTTAACAATTCAATAGCTTCAGCGCCGATGAAAATTTGAAGCTACTTCAACTTTGCCATCAGACCTGATTTGCGGGCATAATGAAACATGTAAAGCTGCACATAACCTGCATAATCTCCGAACTCTTCCATTCCGAATTCCCTTACCTTCGGAACACTTATATCCTTTCCGTCAAAGTAAAGGTATGAAACTATCCTTTTAATCCAGACATCACTTGGAAAAGCCTCTTTAAAGTTGAATCCGTAAAGCAGAATGCAGTCTGCCACTTTCGGACCGACGCCCGGAACCTTCAGAATTGTTTCAAATGCTTCATCATATGACATTTTTGGAATTTCCGAAAGGTCCATTTCAAGTGTAAACATTTCAGAAGCCTTTTTCATATATGGTGCCCTGTATCCTACACCGCACTCTTTAAGGTTATCTCCCTGACATTTTCCGCAAATGAGAAGTTCCTCTTCATCGTCTTCATACAAATCACGAACTACTGATTTATCCGGAAATGTGTAAAAATCATTGAAATAATTTGTACCCCATTTGCTTTTCATATCACTCATTGACTTTGTCCATCTTTTAATGGAATTATTCGCTGAGCATATTGATGAAATAATGCACTCAAAGGGGTCTTTTGCCAGAAACAGTCTTAAACCGTTGCAGAACTCGGACATTTCACAAAGTTCATCATAATTGGAGAGGTATCTGTAAAACTTATCCAGGTCAAAGTCCAAATCGTAAATGTATTTTAGTCTTGAAACTGCATCACTTTCTTTAACGTTTCCTTCAAAATTAAAATCAAGATAATCGCCGGATTGAGCTACATCAAAAAGAACCGCTTCATCATTGACTCTGACAACTTCCCTGTATGAATTTCCATCAAAAATCCATGGAGGCTGTGAAGTCTGACCTGACAGCTGTGTCAAATCCAAGTCAATAGGTGCTTTGATTATCATAAACGGACAGCCACATTATTTTCTTTAAGGTATTCCTTTACAGTGCCTATTGAATACTGATTAAAATGAAATATGCTTGCTGCAAGAGCTGCTGAAACATCTGTTTTTTCAAACACTTCAAGAATATGTTTAGGTTCTCCAACACCACCGCTTGCAATTACTGGAATGTCAACTGCATCATTGATTGTTTTGTTAAGCTCAATATCATAGCCGTTCTGGGTTCCGTCACCGTCCATACTTGTCAAAAGTATTTCTCCGGCACCTAAATCCTGACATTTCTGAGCCCATTGTATTGCGTCGATACCTGTAAATTCACGTCCTCCGTAAATACTTGTATCAAACCAGCAGTATCCTTTCTCAGTTTCTATGACAGTTTTGTCTTTGGCGTCATCAGGATGGTCTACATATCTTCTTTTCGCATCGATTCCGATAACGACCGCCTGAGATCCGACAACTTTTGAGGCTTCTGTCAGCAGTTCAGGATTTTTAATTGCAGCAGTGTTTGTTGAACATTTGTCTGCTCCTGCTCTTAGCATTTTAATATAATCGTCGACTTTTCTTATTCCTCCGCCTACGCAGATAGGCATGAAAACGTTTTCAGTTAATCCGTCAATTACATCTGCCATTGTTGCTCTTCGCTCATGGGATGCAGTAATGTCCAGGACAACTACTTCATCAGCTCCTTCTTCATAGTAGCGTGTCGCCAAATCTACAGGATTTCCGGCATATTTAATCTCTTTAAATTCTACTCCTTTAACGACTCTGCCTTCCGGAACCTGCAAATCACAATCTAAGCAAGGAATAATTCTTTTAGTCAACATAGTATCAAATAAAAAAAAGTAGTATTGTTTTTTAAAAAAAACAATAATATTAAGCTGAGTATCTTAAAACGAAACAGAATATCGCTACGATAACTGTTGCAATTAATACGTGCTCAGGTGAAAGTTTTGGACCTAAACTTTCTTCATCAAAGTATCTTACTAAACCTGCACCAGTTTGAGGCATAGAAATCTTATTATCTTTTTTTGCCATAATAATCTCCCATTAATTTAATTTTAAAAAATAATTGAATATAATTATTTTTTTCATCATATATAAACTTTAAATTTTTTCCTTTTTGATTACTTTAATATCACTAATTCTTGTATCCGGATATTGACCGTTCTCATCTTTCTCAACTGCTTTGACCATATCCCATACAGTTAAAAGCGCTACACTAACGCCAGTAATAGCCTCCATTTCAACACCTGTCTTGCCTAATGTATTGACTGCACATCTGGCTATGATTTCATCGTCTTTTACTTCAAAATCAAGCTCAATTCCAGTTAAAGCCAGCGGGTGGCAAAGTGGAATTATTGAAGAGGTGTTCTTGACAGCCTGAATTCCGGCAATCTGGGCAGTGGTAAGTACATTTCCCTTTTTGATTTCTTCGTTCTGTATTAGCTCAATGGTATGTTTATCTAAAAATATGCTGCCCTGAGCAATAGCTCTTCTTTTTTGGTCAGGCTTAGATCCGACTTCAACCATGTGTACGCCGCTTTCTGTTAAATGTGTAAATTCTTCTGCCATAATATCATTTCTCGCTAACTTCCAATACATCCAGCTGTTCGCAAATTGCATTGATGCCTAAAATTTCAGATACATTAGGATTGCTTCTTCCCTCATCGCCTGAAATTAATTCCTTAATGTACAATCCTCCTTCTGTTTTAATGCGCATGCTGAATGTTGTATCATCAATAATTTCATATTTTAAATCAAGCACATGCTTTACACGCACCATGTCAGCACGTCTTCTAAGTACTCTTAAAGGTGTCTGCTGATTTATTTCATTAAGTTTTGTCAAATCTTCAAGTTTATCTGCATCATATGCTTCATCGCATTTGACAATAGCATTGTAAATCTTATAAGTGTCCGGAGATGACTGCTTGATTTCAGCTTTTCTTGACCTTTCACAAACATGGAGGTTATGATATGAAGTTTTTCCTTCATTCATTTTATTTATGTCCTCTTCAAGCTGTTTATAATCAAGTTTTCTGATTTTTGGCTCTTTGATTTCCAGAACAAATGGTCTTCCTGATCCCAACATTAAAACATCAATGTCTTCACGGCCTGCACCATGGAATTTTGCTTCACGTCCCCGAGTTAATTTTAATACATGCTCGGATATTAACTCTTCTACGGACTCGGGATATTGCTTTCCGGTGAAGTTGCACTCTTCGCATCCTCTTCCCTTACATTTGGTACATGGCCATTTGGTCTGAGGTATTCCACGTTTCAGTTTATTGTATTTTCCTTCAATATAAAGCGGATTGATTTGTATTTTGACTTTGGGTTCCGCTCTTAAATCAACATTGAAAACTATATCCTGCCTTTCAAATTCGGCATCCTTGTCATAACGCTCCCAAATTCCAAGACCTATCAGTCTGTTGACTTCCTTTTTGATTGTTTCAACATTCAGATTGAATTTTTCAGAAAATGCTTCATCTCTTTTTTGAATATCCTTTTCAATCTGGGAACCTACAAGGAATGTGTCAAATTCGATTTCAAGCTGATTTATTTTGGCATCAATTTTGCCGTATAACTCATCATCAAGCTTATCAAATAGATTGCCGCATATTGCGCAGTCAGCATCATTCAAATCAATACCCAGCTCTTCACATACCTTGTCGGCACGTTCAATATTGTTGGTACCTTCAATTGTTTTGGAAAGTTTACGTCCAAGACAATTTTTACAAATCTTGTAATCGCATTCCTCTAAAATTCTTTTCGCTAACTCTAACATGCTTTACCTGTTCATGAATTGTCCCATCATACGGTTCATAGCTCCGCCGCCTAAACGGCCCCCACGTTTTCCGATTCCTTTCATTGTCTTTTTGGTGTTGTTGTAATATTTAAGAAGCTCTTTAACCTCACTTTCCTGTACACCTGACCCTCTTGCAATTCTTTGAATCCTTGACTGCTTGATTATTTTAGGGTTAAGCATTTCCTCTTCGGTCATTGAAGACATCATTATCTTGTAAGAGTCAATCTTGTCTTCAGTCATTTTAGAGGCTTCTTTTGTAATCTTGTTTCCCATACCCGGAATCATATTGAGAACCTGCTGCATAGGACCCATGCTGTTCATCATGTCAAACTGGTTTTTCATATCCATCAATGTGAATTTACCTGTGAGCATGTTGTTCATGGTTTTTTCTGCAACGTCTTCGTCGATTGTTTCTTCTGCTTTTTCTATAAGGGATTTGATATCTCCCATTCCCAGCAGTCTTGAAATGAATCTCTGAGGGTCAAAAAGTTCAAAGTCATCTACCCTTTCACCTGTACCGATGAATTTGATTGGAGCGCCGGTTTCTGCAACAGCGGACAGAGCACCCCCACCTTTTGCTGAACCGTCAAGTTTTGTAATAATGATTGAACCTATGTCTGTTGCCTGTGAAAATGCTTTAGCCTGTTCACCGGCCTGCTGACCTATGGTACCGTCAATTACCAGAATAGCTTCATTCGGATTGATGATATTGTCAAGCTCATCCATCTCAGCGATAAGATCTTCTTCCTGCTTGTGCCTACCTGCAGTATCGAAAATGATGACTTTTCTGTTTTTAAATTCCTTAAGACCTTTCTGAGCAAGGTCAAGTGCATCCTTGTTTTCAGGATCTCCATAGAGAGGAACATCCATCTCTTCAGTTAGCTGTCTTAACTGCTCATAAGCAGCAGGTCTCCATGTGTCTGTACATACAACAGCAGGGTTGAAACCTTTTTTCTGGAGGAATCTACACAGTTTACCGATTGTAGTTGTCTTACCACTACCCTGAAGACCTAAAAATAAGATTTTATAAGGTCTTTCATTGATGTCGAGACTTACTGCTTCGCTTCCAAGCAGATTTACCATTTCTTCATAAATAATTGTTATAACATGTTCTCTTGGAGTGATACCTTTAGGAGGCTTTTCTTCAAGAGCTCTTGATTCGATAGTTTTTGATAATTCCAATACTAATTTAATATTAACGTCTGATTGAATTAATGCACGTTGTATATCCTTTACAACTTCCTTGATTGTTTTTTTATCAATAACAGACATTCCTACTAATTTTTTCATAGTATTAGTAAGATTTTCTCCTAAATTTCCGAGCATAATAATCACGTTTATAGATAAATTATTTAATTATATTATAATATATTTATATTTATCTATGCATTAAAATTTTTTGTGTGATACTATGTTAGAAGAAGTAAAGAAATCTCTAGAAGCATCCCCAATTGTAAAAAAAGGTGACTACAACTACTTTGTAAATCCAATCAGTGACGGAGTTCCTGCAATGGAACCTAAAATGCTGCGCGAATTAGCCAGATCAGTACATAAACATGCGGATTTAAATATTGATAAAATTGTAGCTGTCGAAGCTATGGGAATCCATTTAGCTACTGCACTGTCCCTTGCAACAGACATTCCATTCGTTGTTATCCGTAAAAGACAATACGGTCTTGAAGGAGAACAGGAAGTCTATCAGAAAACCGGATACGGATCTTCAAATCTCTACATCAATGACCTCCACGCAGGTGAGAAAATACTGCTCATAGACGACGTTGTAAGTACCGGAGGAACATTAGTCGCTTTAATTGACACATTGAGAGATTTGGATTTGGAAATCAAATCTGTTGTAGCAGTTATTGAGAAAGGAGAAGGAAAAGAAATTGTTAAAAAAGAAACAGGCGTAGACGTAATATCTATTGTCAAATTAGATGTTATTGATGGAAAAGTAGTTATTGAAAGAACAATCGAAGATTAAAATGTCAATGTATGATATGGATCTGGATAAGGCAATCCGGAAAATCAACTCAAAGGATGCCAGAACCGTTGGTCTTCAGTTCCCGGAAGGGCTGAAAATGCAGGCGGTAAAAATTGCAAAGGCAATTGAGGAGGAAACTGAAGCGACAGTCATAATATCAGGAGACCCATGTTTTGGAGCCTGTGACGTCAGTGACTGGAAAATGAAAGGTTCAGTTGATTTAATCATCCACTACGGTCACACTCCTCTTCCGTTGAAATATGAAGTTCCAACACTTTTTATTGAAGCCTTTTCAAAAATCGACGTTAAAAAAGACCTTGAAAAATGCTTAGAAGAGCTTAAAGGATATTCAAGGGTCGGACTTGTTACAACAACACAGCACCTGCATCTTTTAAACGAAATCAGAGATTATCTTGAAGACAACGGCAAGGATGTTATACTGGGCTCATCCCCGTCAACAAGAAAGGGTCAGGTTTTGGGATGCAACTTCTCATCAATTAAAAATCTGGACACTGAGGTCATCCTTTTTATCGGAAGCGGAAATTTCCACCCTCTGGGAATCAAATTATTTTCAGATGCTCCAGTCATAGCTCTTGATCCATACAACAATGAAATTCGAAAAATGGATGAATATGCAGATAGAATTTTAAGAATTAGATTTGCAAGAATTACAAAGGCAAGAACTGCCACAAAATGGGGAATAATAGTATCCTCCAAGGAAGGACAATACAGAATGGCTCTAGCCAAAGAAATCAAAAAGACACTTGAAGAGCAAAATATGGAAGCCTATATCATTCTGGCAGACAACATCAATCCTGATATTTTACTTCCATATATGGAACTTGAAGCATTTGTTGTAAGTGCATGTCCAAGAATTGCAATAGATGATTCACAAATGTATAAAAAACCGTTATTGACCCCGCAAGAGCTGGAAATAGTTTTGGATAAAAGGGAATGGGAAAATTATCAGCTGGATGAAATCCTTTTCCATGAACGTTACCACTAAAACTATAACTTTTTTCTTTTTTTAATGAATTTAATCAATTTTTAAATAGCTTTAAATATTAATTAAAATAAAATTATTATATTAAAGAAATTTTTATAAATCTTTAATTTTGGTGATTTTAATATGAGTAACAAAGAGGAACAAATAGTAATGCCTGGAGAAAAATTAGGAATAATTGAACAATATCTTCCAGGAGAAGGTACTTACGATGACAATGGCGACATTAAAGCGTCAGTACTGGGCAATGTTAAAATTAATCAAAAAATGAAGGTTATTTCTGTTGAAGGTGATGCTAAACCGGCTTTATTAAAAGTCGGCGATATCATATATGGTCAGATAACTGACATTAAACCTCAAAGAGCTAATGTGAATATTGAATGTATGAAAGATAATGCAAGACCATTGGCACTGCCATATATGGGAGCTATCCACATATCACAAGCAAAGAAAGATTATCTCGAAAAATTATCTGATGCTTTCAGAATAGGAGACATCATACAAGCAAAAGTAGTTAAAATAACCGGAGATAATGTTGATTTAGGTACTGTAGATGATGATTGTGGAGTTCTAAAAGCAATGTGTACCCGTTGCAGAGACTATATGCACACTACTAAAAGAGAAAATGAACTTCAGTGTAATACTTGTAATAAAAAAGAGAAACGTAAAGTTTCCAAAAACTATGTTAATGATTAATTATGGTTGATAAAATGAAAAATATTGAAATTATTGAAGACAAAACTTTAGAATTGACCTTTCGTATAAATGATGAAAGTCACGGAGTTTGCAATGCCTTAAGACATATTTTAATGCAAGATGATGATGTTGAATATGCTGTTTACAACATTGATCACCCTCTTACTGGAAAACCAGAAATGACTATCAAAACAAAAAGAGGAAAAAGACCTAGAGTTGTCTTGAAAAAAGCAGCTGAAGAACTCCAGAAAGAAAGTTCTGATTTTAGAAAACTTATCGATGAAGCTTTATAGCTTCAAATTATTTTTTATGTGATTTAATGGCGAATTACAAGATTCCTTCTGTAACTACCGATATCTTTATTTTTGATGATGATTTGAATTTCATTTTAATCAAAAGGAAAAATGATCCGTATAAAGATTATTGGGCAATACCTGGAGGATTTGTTGAATATGGTGAAACTGTCGAAAATGCAGCAGTACGGGAAGCAAAAGAAGAAACCCATATCGATGTGGAACTTAAAGACCTTGTGAATGTCTATTCCAAACCAGATAGGGACCCTAGAGGACATACAATTACAGTAGCTTATACAGCACAAGGAAACTTTTCCAACAAAAAGGCAGATAGCGATGCAAGTGACATTTCAGTTTTCAATGAAAAAAAATTGGATGAAATAAAAATTGCATTCGACCATGAAGAAATTATTAGAGATTGCCTAAAAACAGTAAAAAAGAACATTTAATGCCATATATTTAAATAATTTAAAAAAAAGATTTATTGAATATATAAATAAATTTAAATGAGGGAGAGTTAAATGGAATTTTGTCCTGACTGTGGAGCTATGTTACTTCCGAAAGATGGGAAGTTAGAATGTAGCTGCGGATATACTAAAAATTTATCAGATGATAATGAATATGAAGTTTCAGACAATAGAGAAGCTGATGAAACCGTGAAAATGCTTGGAGAAGATGTTGAGGTAGGTCCTACCGTAAACGAGATTTGTCCTGAATGCGGACACGACAAAGCAACCTACAAATTAATCCAAACCCGTAGTGCTGATGAAGCACCAACCAGAATTTTTAAATGTTCCAAATGTAAACATACTTGGAGAGCATACGACTAAGGGATTTTTATGAAAGATTCTAAAGATAAAGAGCATAGGATTTCAAATCTCAAAGAAATGATCGGTAATGTCTCCGAAGTCGATGAAAATCAGAATACTGACGACATTGAAGAAGACATTGAACTGATCAACTATCTTAATGAAGATAGGATAGACGGAGATTTTGAAATCGATGATGAATATATTTATCATCCCGGCAAAGACAAAGGACATGCTATTAATTTAGAAGAAAACCCTGTTAATGAAGATTATATAATAAAAGCTCCTAAAGAAAAAGAACTGGAAGATTCAGACTCAAATGAAGGCGAAGACTTCCTTGATGACTTCAGTGAAGATTTAAGCGAAAGCTTTGATAACATTATTCATGCCAGAGTTGGAAGAACACCTATAATGGCTATTGTAAGTTCAATTTTAGGACTGATTCTCATAGCTATTTCCGCATTTGTCTTTTCATCACGCAGTGACCGTGTTATAGATAATGTTGTTTCAGGTGAAACCAACTTTATATCCATCATATTTTTAATATTTGGATTGTTATTATTGATTTTTGGAATATACAAGATATTCGGACTTAAAAATCCATTGGAAGGGATGTCAAATAATATAAATTCTATTGAGAATAACGAAAAAAAGCCATCCCCTAAAAAAGAGGAACCTGCTGAAAAAGTCATACCAAAAAGCAACATACCTCTTGACAAGGAATCCTACAAAATAGGAGAATTCCATATTGGGGACATTAAAGAAAAACTTAAACGACCATCCAAACCAAAAAAACCGACCCCACCAACTCAAGAGGAATTAGATAAAATCCCTCCTGCTCGAGAAAAACCTCAAGAGAAAAAAGGATTAACTACTGAAGAAATCGAAGAAATCGAATATGAACAGGTAGTTCGAGACAGTCAGTCCATTGATGATATTTTTGCTGAAGTTGAAGATATTGAAGATATTCCAATAATCTCCGTTGACAGCGAAGATAAAAAATAAAAAAAATATTTTAATTTTATTCGGGCCTGTGGTCTAGTCAGGAATGACGCAGGACTTCGGATCCTGAGATCGGGGGTTCAAATCCCTCCAGGTCCGCTAATTTTTAATTCTTACAACTGCTTCTTTAAAGAAATCAGGAATCAGTGATCTGTACATCGGGCTTTTAAAGAGCATGTTAATGTCACTGTCGATAATGTATGTGTAACATGAATCGTCTTCAGCCCTCATTCCACGACCATACGCCTGCATAAGAGTCATTACAGTCTTGTAAGCATACCATTTTTTATCCCTTTTCATTCTCATGTTTACCTGCTTGTCTCCAAGATATGGGAATGGCATCTTATAGATAATCTGGAATCTGCATTTGTCATAAGGCAAATCCACACCTTCACTCATTGACGGTGAAACAAGAACCAAAGGATTTTCATCTTTCTCAAAGAAATCCAATATCTGTTCCCTGTTTTGTGATGTGTGTGAAACCAGTCTGGAATTATAAAGATTATTGAGAATATACTGCTGGCATTTATAGCTGTGAGTGTGTATCAGTCCCTTATCCCCTTCATGTTTTTTAAGAATTTCCTGAAGAATAGGAATAGTTTTGGGAGCAGTATTCTTTATTCTATTTGCAGACATCTTTCCTGCAAGATTAAGAATAATAGGCCTTTTTTCTTTTGTAAACGGACTGTCGACTTTAATGTGATAAACTTCATTAGGATTCAGTCCCAGCCATTTGGAAAACATCTTATGGGAAAGTATTGTTGCGCTCATGAAAATGACTACATCACCATATTTGAGAAGGTTATCCTTGGCGTAATGATGGACTCTTAAAGGTTTGAAGGTAACTCCGCTTTCCTCTGCATCAATAACCCAGTTTTTAGGTTCTTTTTCAAGGTTATTTGTTAAAGTTTTTAGTCTGCCTATGGTTGAGCGGATTCTGTCGGCCTTATTTTTCTTAACATCCTTCAAATCTATTTCCTCATAGCTTTCCCTTATGGCATCAATTTCCATTATCCAGTCTTTAAGTTCCCCGTCCTTTAGGGTTTCAGGGGAAATGTGTTTGCTGATGTCATTTTCAAGGGTTCTGTTGTAGAGTGTGACTTCCATTGTAGCCATCAGCTTGTTTTCAATGTTGTGGGCCTCGTCAAGAATCAGAAGAGAACGTGGGGCGAAATGCTTTACATAGTTCAGCTCAACAATTGCATAATCATAATTCATCAGTGTTATAGGTGAGTTGATAGCATTGGCTTTCTGATTCCAGTAATGGCAGTGGTTAGGTGACTGGTAAAATACTGTTCCGCCATGTGAATCTTCAAATGCGAGCTCTGCATCCAAAGAAGGATTTTTTGCAACACCATACGGACAGTAGAAATTGCTGGATGCCGGTGCAGTTTTACATAATCCCATATCACATGAAAGGTCCAAATTCGAATTCAGACATGCGAAATTGCCCCTTCCTTTAACAAGTGGAAAATCGAACTCATTTGAATACTGGGACTGCAACTGCTTGGTCATTGTCAGTATGTATGCTGATTCATACATTTTGGCAAGAGTTGTTGCGATAGCGGATTTTCCGGTACCGGTACCTGCCTCAAGAATTATGTATTTGTAACCCTGCTTAATTGCATCGTTGATATCCTGAATAATATCCAGCTGACCGAATCTAGGCTCTTCAAAAGGGAAATTTTCAATTATCTCATCGTCGATATGAGGATATATCTCTTTAATATAAGCTGCAGTTCCCTCATCCAGCTTATGATTATCGACAGAATAAACTTCAGGTATTTCATCATCCAATATAGACCTTTTTCTAGGCTTTGAAAAACTAAACAGATTTGTTGGACCGCCGGACTTCTTATTACTTGAATTCTCACAAGTACAATTACTTTTTAACATCCCACAATTTGGGCAAAATAACGAATTTGACATTAAAGATATATTAGTTAGTATAATATAAATAAATTATAGAAAGAGCATTTGAAAAGTAATATTCAAAATAAAATATTGTTATAAAAAGTGATTATATGGCTAAAAAAGGAAAATTGATTGGAATTGGTGTTGGACCGGGAGATACAGAATTACTTACATTAAAAGCAGCAAGAATATTAAAATCAGTCCCTGTTGTATTTTCACCAAAATCCGCCAAAGAAAAAGAAAGTATTGCACTGTCAATTGTTAGACCAATACTTAAAGAAAGAAAAGATTACAAAAGATTAATGCTTGTTGAACCAATATTTCCAATGATAGAAGATAAAGAGGAGTTAGAAAAAGTCTGGACAAGTGCGTCTGAAATGATTGCCCAATACCTTGACAGCGGAAGAGATGTTGCATTTATTACTTTAGGAGACAGCTCCGTATTCAGTACTTATTCTTATGTGCAAAAGAAATTAGCCGGAAGATATGAAATTGAAACCGTTCCGGGAATTACTTCATTTACAGCATGTGCGGCTGCAAGAAACAAGGCATTGGTCGAACAGAACCAGATTTTAACAATTGTGCCTAAAATAGATGACAGGCTTGAGGAAGTTCTAGAATACAGCAACTCAGTTGTCCTTATGAAAGCTTCCAGAAACACTTCCGATTTGGAAAAAACAATTGAAGAAAAAGAAAGACCTAAAGAAATCTATTCCGTGCAGAACTGTACACGTGAAAATGAAAAAATAATTGAAGGATTTTCAAACGAAAAACCTTACCTTACAACTACAATTATAAAATTTGACGATTAATTTGATTTGATACCGAGAGGTTCAATTTCAAATACACATTTTTCATCTCCCATAGTATAGCATTGAGTTTCAATGACGCTGACGGGGAGATTGAAAAATTCAGTGAAAAGACCTTCAAGAATACCGGTGTCCAAAAAGCATGCCGGTTTTCCTGTTTTTGGAAGAAACTTGCATTCAAAGCAGTCATAGGTTGTGATTTTTATAATCTGACCAACTTTAAATGTCATCCTTCCCAAACCTTTTCTTTGCCAGAATTCGGCAAGATTTTGCATGAATACATCCAAATCATCATCATATAATTTATCAAAAATGGATCTGCCTATGCTGTTTCCTGTTGACTGCATTATCGGGTCAATATTTATTCCTTCCTGGATAAGCATTGACTTTAAGGTATGAAACAGCAATGTAGAAAACTCTTCGTCCTCTTCAACAAGGTTTTTAATTAAATAATCAGATTGGGTTTCATGTATTTCTTTTGGCTCACCTGTATCTACAGAACCTATATATTTGGAGTTTAAATAGAATATTTTTTTTCTGTTATCTACCGGATGAACCTTATATGAGATAATACCACGTTCACGTAGACTTTTGAGATGAACTGATACTGTAGATTTTGATTTACCAGTATTACTTACAATTTCATCAAATTCCATGTCCCGGTCCCTTAGCATTTCAAGAATTGTAAGTTTTACCGGACTTTTAACCACATTTACACCAATGTTGTCATTGGGATTTGAAAAAATTTGGATAGGTTTCTGTTCGCTCATGTTTTATATCCCCCAATATATAATATTATTTAACATTTATAGGTTAATAAATATATCTATTAATTAAAAAAGACATTTCGTTCAAAAATTTATTATTAAAATGAACAAAATAAAAAGCAATGAAAAAAATTAATACGAACTGTTCGTTCAAATCCAAATAAATAGTTCGTATACTTAACGTTTTTAGCATTAACAGGACATTTTTTAAATTGTGCAAGGTCATATTTTAAACAGTTTTTTTGCATTGCCGGCAGTTATTTCAATGACTTTATCTTCATCCATTTCCAGTTCTTGAGCCAGTTTTTCTGTGATACAGCTTAAATTCAGCGGAGTATTAACTTCTCCCCGTTTCTGTTCAGGAGCAAGATATGGTGAATCAGTTTCAACAAGAATATGATTAACATCAATGCTTTTTGCCATTTTCCTTGTTTTCTTGTTGTTAGTGTGAGTGATAGGTCCTGCAATTCCAATGAAAAAACCCAATTTGATGAACTGCTTTGCCATTTCAGCTGAACCCAGATAACAATGCATAGATCCAGCCACATCATGCCTTTTCAGTATGTCATAGGTATCCTGCATCGCCTTTCTTGAATGGACTATCACAGGAAGGCCGTGTTTTTCTGCAAGACCTAGCATATTTTCAAACAGTTCAATCTGGCGGTCCCTGTTGTCCTTTGTGTGATAATAGTCAAGGCCGATTTCTCCTACTGCGACAACATTTTCATTTTTGAGCTGCTCATCCAACAAAGTGACATCATCATCTGTCAGCTTATCTGCAAATGAATAAAGATAGCCTAAAGCGGCATGGACATTTCCGTATTTTTCAGACATCTCCAATACTTCCAGGTTACTTTGAGGGTCTGTCCCATTCACTATCATATGTATATCCCTTTTTGCAGCTTCTTTTATGATTTCTTCCGCATTTTCCATTTCGCTTTTGTAAATGTGGCAGTGAGTATCTATTATCATGAAAAATCCCTAATTGCATAATTTTTTATGTCATCTAATCAATAGTTATATTGTAAATTAAATTATATTTTTTGGTGAAATGAGATGGATGAAAAGTTTTCAAGAACAGAAATGTTAATTGGAAATGACGGAATGGACAAATTGAGCGATGCCAAAGTTGCCATTTTCGGACTTGGCGGCGTAGGCTCTTTTGTCTGTGAAGGACTTGCAAGAAGCGGAATAGGGAATTTTGTTTTGGTTGACTTTGACAAGATAGATGAAAGCAACATCAACAGACAGCTAATTGCAACCGTTGATACAATAGGAAAGCATAAAGTTGACGTGATGGCTGAAAGAATCCATAAAATCAATCCGGATGCGAATGTTGAAACATATAAGGAATTCTACATGGCCGACTGTGAAATAGACATCATTACCAAAGATTTGTCCTATGCCGTTGACTGCGTGGATACGATAATGGCGAAAATCGCAATTATCTGCAAATGTGATGAACTTGGCGTTCCTGTAATCTCATCAATGGGAACCGGTAACAAGTTGGATCCGACCATGTTTGAAGTTGCAGACATTTATGAAACTTCCGTATGCCCGCTTGCCAGAATAATGAAAAAGGACCTTAGAAAAAGAAATATTGAAAAATGTAAGGTCGTATATTCACAGGAACATGCAATAAACACCAATGACCATCCGATAAATAAGGACCTGAAATTCAAGGTGAAAGGAAGCGTTTCATTTGTGCCGTCTGTAGCCGGACTTACAATTGCAGGTGAAGTGATAAAAGATATTGCAGGCAAATAGTATCACATTTAGGAGATGATTTTATGGATGAAGAAATAATTTTTAAACCTGTTGGCTACATAAAGTCCCCCTACGAGGATGTTAATAATATGCCAAAGTCCACTAGAGAATCCGGAGATGTTGAAGCGGAAATTATTATCAATGAGGAGTATCTGGAAAGCATGTCCAGCATGGAAGCCGGTGAAGAATACATGGTATTATTCCATTTTCACAAATCAAAAGGATTCAAGCAAAGAGTCCCTTTTAGAGGAAACGGCCCAGTAAAGGGATTGTTCTCAACCCATGCCCCGAATAGGCCGAATCCGATTGGAATTTCCACAATAAAAATTAAAGAGATAAACGGCAATGTCATCAGGTTTACCGGTGTTGACATGCTGAACGGCACCCCAGTACTTGACATTAAGGATATTATTTGAAAAAAGAATAGATAAAATGTCAAATGAAAAAGATGCACTAAAAGAATTAAGAGCTATAACAAAAAATAAGGAATGCTGGAAAGAAAATACTGACAATGTTGCCAGCAAATTGAATGAAAATTATTCGTCAAACGTTAAGGCAAAGGCATTATGGATTCTTGGAGAGATGGGACTGAAGTACCCTGAAGAGATAGAAGGATATGTCAGAGATATTGTCTGCTACATGGAAGACGAAAATCCCAAATTGCGGGAAAGATCAACAAATGCAATAGGAAGAATCGGCAGGGCAGATAAAAATCTGATACTCCCCACTTAGATAAACTAATGACTATGAAAGACGATGAATCTGAAAACGTCAGACATGCATTCATATAGGCCTGTGAAAACATTGCAACAAACGCTCCCGAACTATTTTTAGAAAATCTTGAAATTTTTTTAGAAATGATTTCAGATTCAAGCGATAAGGTTTGGATAGAAGCTCCTGAAATGTTTAGAGTTGTCGGAAAACAAAAACCAGACCATGTAAAACCCTACCTGAAAAAATTAGAATGGATTGCAGAAAATGATGAAAACCCTATTGTCCGAATCCACAGCGAGGGCACAATTCGAATTACAAAAAGAGCCTTGAAATAACATATATATCACAAAGTCTAAAAGTGTAATCATGGACAAAAATGCAAAATATTTCATTCTAGCTATATTACTGATTGCGAATTTAATTTACCAATGCACTTATAATTTTAGTTTATGGAATATTTTCACATCTTCCCTAGTAATCATCATTCTGGTTTACCAGTTTGCCGATATCCCCCAAAATAAAATTTCTAAATTCCTAACATATGTAATGATGGTTGTTTGTCTTATTGAAACTTATATCGGAATAAAAAACAATGACTGGCTTTTAGCATACGGATATTTTGGTTTTTTATTGCTTTTGCTCTGGGTATGCCTCGAACCTACATTAGACATGCTGGCCAGATTCTTTTTAAGACACAATCATTTTTCAACAGCTTTAAAATTTGCAAACTGTTCCATATTCATATTTGGAAAGAAATCTTACATTTTAGCCGTCAAAGGGAGTGCTTTAAACACGCTCAAACGCTACGATGAGGCATTAGTTAGCCTGGAAGAATCCGAGAAACTAGGATATGACCATCCGTTCCTTTATGCAAATCTAGGTTATTGCAACAGTTATCTGGGAAATTATGAAAAAGCACTAGATTACTTCAAATTAGCATCGGAGGTTGAACCTAATGAATTTGGACATTTATATGCCATTTCCAAAATATCAATTGGATTGGGAAACTACGATGAAGCATTATATTATATAAATAAGGCACGTGAATTAAATGAGAATGATGAATTGTTGGATGAGCTAATTGAAGACATTGATAATCTATCCGATTAACTAATAAAACTGTTCGTATAAAACAAATGATAAAGTTGTCATACTTATCAATTTCCAGAACTAAAATCTATGACAAAAAATTTAACAACCGCCGATACAATAACATTCTTAATAATTCAACGAAATCACTAAATTAAAAATAAGAAATAAAAATGAAATCACACGATTATGTGATAACCAAGGGAACACCCCTACTTTGAAAAATTAATTCCATTTTTTATAGATGGACCTTCTAGGACCAATATCAATTATTTCAACCTCTTTAGTTGATTCCTTGATGAAATATATAATCCTATAGTTGCCCACTCTTGTTTTTTTACATTTCGGACATTTTTTGCTTTTAAATGAACTTTCTGCTTCTTTATATGGATCAATTGATAATTGAGAATATTTATCATATATTCTTTTTATCAGTTTTTCATCATCAGAATGATTATCCATGAACTTTATTGCTTTTTTATCTTCAAAAAGTTCATATTGTACTTCAGGATTATTTTCTGATGGCATTTAAATCAACTTTTCTAGTGCCAGTATAATCCCCATTTTCAAAAAGTCTGATTCTCTCATTGTAATAATCTGCTTCATCATCACTTAATTCTTCTTCAAAATACATTTTTTCATACGCCTCAATTAATCTAGCTATAATATCATTATATGTTTCTGATTTTAAACCTAAATGAGCTAGTTTTGTGTGAATCTCTTCAGTTACACGAATTGTTTTCATAGCCATGACAAACTCTCCAGATGTTAATTAGATATAATTAATTATATTTAATATAATATTTATAATTAATATATTAAATATATGTTATCAACCATCAACTGAAGACTATTCCAACAAGAAATATGTTTTTGAAAAATAATAAAATAATTGGAAGTGCGACAAAGCGCAAAATCACAAATGTGAAAAAGTGCATAGAATTTGAAACATTACAAATAATCATTAACACATCTAGTGATGCATTACCCTAAAGTGCCAAACTACAAACTGTTCGTATAAAACGTATGATATAGTTCGCAACCTTATCGATTTGAACTACTAAACTCTGATAAAAAATTTATTTTTTGACAATTATAAAATTTTTGGAGCACTTCGAATAGGCCCATTATCAAATTTATATAAAGGATATAATAAAAAATATAATACAAAAAAATTGGATTGAAACATTCCACCAGCAACAGTTGACATAGGATTTTGATTTATACAATTGACTAATTTTTTTTACAAATTTCTGTTTCATTGTTTACAGAATTTTGGAAAAACACATGCCTTATCTTCAAATTTTTTTCTCAAAAAAATGAACAATTTAACATTAAAAAACTAATAGAAATGTTTATATATTCATTTTGACAAACTATGATTAGCCATTACCAAATGAAAGCAATTTTACGAAGTGAAAGCAATTTTTCATACTCGTACAACTTTTTTTTGGTGAGGCCTGAAAATCAATTTAGTGAGGTAAAATATCAAGAAAAGTTACGAAAAAATGAGATCATGAAAAAAGGATTATAAAAAAAATTTGTAATGAATAACGAGCTATAAATTTTTTAATATAATCCTTGGGTCAGTTAGAAAAATAAAAATAATTAAACAGAGCCGACAAACTTTGTTAAAAATTAATACTTTCCAAAACTTAACCCAATATTTAGTTTATTTCAAGGAATATATAAAGATTATTAAACCAAATAAACCACAAATTATCTTATTCTAAATATTCGGTGAAGAACGGAAAACTGATTTACTTGAATACTATTTTTATTTTTCAAATTGTCTGGCCCAAATGATTTTGAGATTTTCGAAGAATTGCTCTCTATTAATTGTTCAGATTGATGAGAGTGTGAAATAATGGAGACATCAAAACATGTATGGACAAATAAGACCAATGCCCCGTGAAGTAATTGTTTCAAATAACTTCCAGGCACTAGAGGAAGCGATTGCTGAAATTTCCGAAACCGAAAACATCAGCAATGAAAAGGAATTCTTTGATTTGTACGAAATCAAGATAATGAAACTGGATCAATAGCTTTAATCCAGTAGA
This sequence comes from uncultured Methanobrevibacter sp., assembly GCF_900314615.1. Classification (NCBI taxonomy): domain Archaea; kingdom Methanobacteriati; phylum Methanobacteriota; class Methanobacteria; order Methanobacteriales; family Methanobacteriaceae; genus Methanobrevibacter; species uncultured Methanobrevibacter sp. The sequence continues at coordinate 40,981 of NZ_OMWA01000018.1, forward strand.
CTGTTGAACTAAAGTTTAAAAAGATTAACGGAGCCGACAAACAATGATAGAACAAGATGTAAATGGTGTGCCTCATGTTTTAGTACCAAAAGAGGCATGGGAAATTGTATCAGAAGTTTTTAGTAAACTCGATAAAATGGGTGAATAGAAAATGAATAGCTATTGCCCATTTGAAAGACATTGCATTAATGAGGTTGATACATCATGACAACCTCAATTAATCAATTCGAAGATAATTTCCATGGCATTTTAACTCACAGCGGTGAAATCAAAATTGCCAAAGGAGATGTTGAACAGGAAATCCTCTACATTGACGATGACGGTATCGTATTAGTTGATGGTGGAAAAAAAGCATACCAGACACTAATACATTCAAAGTTATTGTCTTTAATTCATTATGCAACTGAAGGAGATACTGCATTAGTCAAATTCATAAGAGGAGAAGCCTACATTGTAGGATTCAGGAAACACAAAAGGGATGATGAACATGGAAAATGCAATTCTTGAAATGCAAAAGAATCTGGATGAAGGACATTTCATTGCATTCGTATCTGCAAATGAAGACCCGTATTGTGCAGTAATGAAATCAGACGAATTGAATTTCCCAGACAATAAAACAGTTGTTATTAGAAAAAAAGGTGGAAAAACTACAATAATTAACCTGAATTTAATTATTGAGGTTTGCATCAGGAGGTTTGGTCAGTATGCCTAAACCAGCAAGATTATATCCAAAAGAAGAGCCGATGGATCCCAATCCAAAAATGATTTTCATCGGAAGCATGTTATTTGCTGTAGCTATCGGCTGGATTGGAATAGCAACAAGTACAGGAGGATTATAAATCAATCCTCCCAATTTTTCAAGGTGATAAAAATGGTAAAAGCAGAACTTATAGAAGAACCACAGGTTTCCCCGGAAACTGAATTAGTTAAAGTTGATAATGTCCCAGATGTGGATGTCGCCATTGAACAGTGGGACGCTTATCAAAAACTCTGTAAAGGATTGTTGAATGATACAGACTATCAGGAAATAATCGTTAAGGAAAAAGATGAAGACGGCAACTACACTAAAGTGAAAAGGCACTTCAAGAAAAAGTCAGCATGGCAAAAACTCTCAAGAGCATTCAATGTTGATACTGAAATTGTTGATCGTGACCTTGAAAGGACAAAAACCGGAAGGATAAAAGAAGCATACTACTGCGTCAGGGCAACACTGCCAAATGGACGTAGTGTTGAATCCGATGCGTTATGCTCCCGTTCTGAAAAAGGAAAGGACAAAGTTTCAGACCACACAATAATGTCCACTGCAAAAACCCGTGCAACCAACAGGGCCATTGCAGAACTTATCGGTGCAGGAGAAGTGTCAGCAGAGGAAATGTCAGCTGAAAGGACAGTTGTTGAAAGCAAGTCAAAATTTCTAAAAGAGGATAATAGCTAATCCTCTTTAATATTTTTAGGAGAGAATCAAAATGAGCTTTGAAAATACTAAACAAACCATATTTACAGGTACCCAACTAGATTACGAAGAGATTGTAGAAATCCCGGAAGGATATGAAAAAGCGGAACTAAAAGACTTTGAAGACGGAACCCTACTTCGAGGCAGACCACAAATGTCTTCAGTTACATCATACACCTTTGACTATGACGGTGAAGAAAAAACCGTAAACAGGTTCAAGCTATTCATCTTCCAGGATGACGACCAGCTTTACATTGAAATCAACGTAAACCTCAAAAACGACGGTGACGACCACAAAGACATCAGAAAAGGAAGCGTACTCTTTGACTTCATTACTTCCATTTTAGAATTGGAAAATGCAGGTTCAGTCGGAAAATCCAACATTGTCAGAAACGTCAATCTTGCCGAATACCGTGAATTCGTTAACAGATTATCCGAGATGACAATTCAGGTCAAAGAGAAATCCGGAACCTATGTCTACTACAGTTTCATTGTAAAAGATGTTCAAGTCTAGATGGAGTTAAGAAATGAGTAATGTAGCTGAATTACCAACAAAAGATACAATAACCCTTATCATCAACAGAAAGAATGTGGATAAGGTTACGTATGTATTTAAAAATCAGGATGGTAATAAAATTGGAGAATACTTAAATAAAACTCCAGCTACATTATCTTCTCAAAGTAATGTCGCAAGACAATTCAAACAAATCATAAATCCCAATGGAGAGATAAATCCGAAACTTGTCAACAACCAGTTTGCAGAAGTAAAACAACTTCTCCAGCTCAACTATGAAAACGAACTGTCTGTCATCGAACAGGAAATAACTGACAAGAAACAGGCCGAGCAGGAAAAGGATACTGTCAAATTAAAGGAAGCTATCACCAAACTTCAATCTCTAAGCCGTCCTTTAATTTATATTGGCAGTCTTGTCGAATGGTTTACAGCAGGTGAGAGAAACAACATAATGTATGCATTTACCGTATATGCAGGCCAAGTAGTTTTGGGAAATCCGGTATCTGTAATATGTCTTGGTGAGGCAAGCAGTGGCAAATCCCACATCCAGGAAACAGCACTGAAACTGATTCCAAAACGCTTTGTCGTCAATGAGAAAAAGATTACCGAAGCGGCACTCTTCAATCGTGCCAAAAAGGACAGATATTTCTATGACGGCAAAATCGTTAACTATGGAGATATGGGAGGAAACAACGACCATGACTTTATGGAAGAATCCAAAAACCTCATGAAGGAACTGCAGTCAGACGGTTTTCTAAACAAACCCTTAAACATTCCTGACGGCGAAGGGGGATGGGAAGTGAAGGATCTTGAACTTGTTGGAAGGCCTTGTCTTACATACACTACTGTACCCAATCATTATTTTGATGATCAGGAAATGAGCAGAAGCATTTTCATCACACCGAGAATGGACAATCAATTTATATTCAATCGCAGAAACAGTGCATTGGAATTCAAGCATGGCAAAAGCTACAAGATTCTAAAGAAATATGAAAAGGAAGCTGAGCTAGTTCCATACATGCTGCTGCACCTTAAGGAAGTATTTGAAAACATTGTAATAATAAATCCATATGTTTACTTTGTAATCAACTTCCTGAAGGACTCTGCTTTCTATAAAAGAGATTTCGACAAGTTTAACGGCATACTGAAAACAATAACTGCCCTGAACTACTATAATCATGAAGTCTATGACATTGACGGCAAGAAAGTAATCCTGACCAACATTGCAGACGTGCAGGAATTCATGAGTTTGCTTAAGCCATACAAGGAAAGCATATCTGCAAACCTGTCTCCTAAGGCAGTTGAGGTTTTAAATGACATCAGAAACAATATCGAGGACTGGCGAATGAAAAAGGATAGGGAAGTATTGGATATGGGAATCACAACCAACGAATACTTCTCACTTCAAAATCTTGGATTAAGTAAGGCATCAGTCAGGAAATATATGTATGAATTGGCAGATAAGGGATTTCTTCAGATAACAACACATTCCGGCAGAGCCAATGTATATGACTTAGCAAAGAGTGAAGTTGCATCTATCAACTATGACTTAAAGCACATTGACGATTCAATATATGAAAATATCTGCTATGAAGTTGGTGAATGGGTTGTAGACATTATGAGAGAAGATGAATTTATTGAGGGGTTAAGTATCATGAACTTTGACAGTGAGATTAAAAAACCGAAATGGATTGTTAAAAAACCATAAAAACCAATAAACTTAAAAAACCATGAAAACCTTAAAAAACTTTGGTGAAAGTTTTTATAAAAAACTGCTGATAATTGTTTTTAGGTTTATTGGAGAATTTTCAGTGGGAATTGGTAATGGCTTTTCAAATGAAAATCCGCATATTTCAGGATAAGGGGGAGGTAACTTTAACAATACCTCCCACATACCCTGGAAAAAAAATAGTTTTTTAAAAATACATCTTGATGAAAATTCCTAAGAACCATTATTTTTTAATTTAAAGGATTTTAAAAGCTATTTAAAAAAACCATCCAAAAATTTCTCAATAGTTTTTATGGTTTTTATAAAATCATTATTTTGATATATTATGAAGTCTATAAAACAACAAATAACAGAAGCCAAACAGGAAAAGCGAGAAAGGGAAAAAGAATTGTGGTTTGTAGATTACTGCAACAACTGCAAAACAGGATTGGCTTCAAAATGTGATGTTGCCTGCCATCATCCATGGTACTGCTGGCATAAAGGCGAAGCAGCTATTGTACAGGCAGAGATTGTCAAGATAGATGAGTATCGAAGACTGCATGGGCATATCACATCACAGATGTATTGGGAATATAAAGAGTTAAGAAAAAGGCAACGCCAGTTAATATGGCGAGGCAGAAGAAATTTATTAAGGAGTTAATAATCATGTTAGTTGCATTAACAGAAGATGGAAATAGAATTTATGCTGATGAAGCACAAAAAAAAGATCAATACGGAAATAGAAATAAATTTTATTGTCCAGATTGCGGATCTGAATTAACACTAAAACAAGGCACTAAAAACATATGGCATTTCAGCCATAAAGACGGAAACACAATTTGCATATTTAGAAAAGGCAAAAAGGGGGAATCAATCATTCACCAAACTATGAAAAAGAAAATCAAAGAAATTATTGAAAGAGATAATGAAGTAATAGTTTCAGAATTGGAATGGAAAATAGGTTCAAGGATTGCAGATTACTATTGTGAACTTAAAGTTCATTTTGGTAACATTCGTAAAGTAGCTATTGAATGTGTACACCAACACAATGATATTGACGAATTTCGTGCAAAAAGCAAATATTATTATGACAGGGATATTTACTGTTTGTGGATTTTTAATTTAACCCGTTTTTTAGATAAAGATAATTCCTTCAAAGAAGAAGTGAGAGTTAATGAAATTATTAAAGAAGCACATACATCATATTTTGGAAAAGTCTTTGCTTTAGATATAGCTAATGAAATCATATATGCCATCCATTTATCAAACATACTTCGTGAAACAGAATCGGTTACATTATATGATGAATGGGGTGACGAGTACGATGTGGGTGGAGAATCTTATTTTTTAAAAGGAACTAAATCTCCCTCTCCCGTTTTAGTCAATGAATTAAAATTGAATAAATTTACTAGAAAAAAAGCAGATACTTTTTTAGGATATAATCGTAGCATCTGCATGGTGGATTTACCTAAATGGTGGTGAATTGATGAGTTGATAAATAGCTATTACGTGGAATACCACCTATCCACATCAACTCTTTGAGTTTGAGTTTCTGCAGTAATTTTTTCATAACCACCAGTGAATGCCACAACACAGTCATCGTGAATAGCTTCATTTGGATATGCTGTAATTTTTTCCAGAAATTCCATTGCCCACTTTTTCGTAAACCCTGTCCTATCCTTTCCAACCAGGAAAATTCCATTCTTTTGAATATCAGCTGAAACTCTTCTTGCCCTATCAATTTTATTCTCTCTTGAGTTACCAGCACCTGTAGTGAACCCTCTTCGGTTTAACTCATCAATTATAAGCAATCCAAAGTTTTTACCTGTACTGCCGTCGAGTTCAATATACTGCACGTCGGACTTGTCACGTGCTGCAGTATTTAATATTTCATTGATCAGGTTTCTTGACTCAAGCTGAAACTCATATGAGTCTAGGATGTAAATGTTGCCGTTTAGATCTTTGGCCAGCATGACACCTGCGGTATAATCCGGGTCACTTCCTCTCAATTTGTCATCGTTCAATACTTCAGTAGCTGCAAGATCCCAATATCTGATAACCCTAACGATTGGTATTTTCATGTATTCATCATGAGAGATTATGTGGAAGTATGATTCATCGAATAGCTGACCTTTAACACTGGCATACCAGTTACCGTTCATCAGCTGTTCCCTTGTTACCCTATCCAATCCCATAAGATATTCTTCATAATCATTACGGTCTAAATAAATGTTATCTAGATAGCTGGAGCTAATAAAACGAATCTGTGATTTATCCTGAATGTCAGTGTCTATTTTTTCTATGAATCTTTCACGTACCCATTTGTTTCCACGCTTTCCAGGGTTTGATGATGCCATTAGTTGTGTTGGAAGCCTGTTGTCTTTGGTTTTCCTTACTCTGGATCTCATGTAGATATATTTGAATCGTTCAAGCTGTGTCAGCTCATCAATACCAATGAACTGATATTCGGAACCTTGGTAAGTATCGAGGTCATTGATGTTTCTCAAATATCCGAAAGTCAGTGAGTTTCCATTGGGAAATGTCCATGAATGTTCTGTTCCATCCCACTTCGGTTTGATGCTTTGATTATTCTGAATTTCCTTTCTGTTAAGCCATTGACTGGCTTTATGTATTAATGCTCCTTTTCTTTTAAGGTCAGATAATGTTCTTCTCAATATCAATGCATGGTATTCGTTGGCATCATCCTGAACATAGAACAATGCTCTCATGAGTAGACTTGTTGATTTGGAACCTCCAGCGGCACCTCCAATCAGGACTTCCTTTTCAGTTGCCAGTATCATTTCAGCCTGCTTTGGAAATGGATTGAAGGGAATATATGGATTTTCATATACGCACTTCTGAAGAATTGCCTTATCCCTGGCACTTAAATAGAATTCACCGTTTTCATCATACATTGTTATCGTCAATTTGTTTTGCAAGGATTTCTATTTCATTCATTATGTCCTTTTGTGAGATTTCAATCTTTTTGTCTTCCAACTCTAAAACTCTGTTTTTGAATAATCTGTCCATTTCATCTTTGAATAATCTGTTTTTGGCTTCAAATGCTTTAACTGACAATTCCAGATATCTGATTTTTAGTTCTGTAAGGTCAATTAGGTATCTTGCAAGGCTTTTTTCGTTGGCGTTGTATCTTACTTCCTGATCCAGTTTTGCAAAGTCAATTTCAATGCCTACAGCATTTTTGGTAATCTTGTCAAGATTGTCAAGACCTGTTTTGATGTCTGTGACCTGCTGCTGGAGTATTGTATCAATAGCCAAATCGATATTGTCCTCGTGAACGTTGTTGTCTGTTATTTGCCTTTGAGTGATGGCTCTGTCTGTTAATGCTTCCTTGTTTTTTGCTCTTGGGTCTTTTTCATTATCCGTTAGATGGTATTTCTTTTTGAATCTTGAAAATGTTGCCCTGCTCACTTCAAAGTCATGTTCATCATCCAGCCATCTTCTCACGCTTTCATCAGTAGCTCCTTGAGTTTTCATGACCATTATTTCATCTAAAAGTGTTTCCAGGAAGTCTACTTTGGTCAGTTTTAATCCTGCTTTGAATCTTCTGAAGGTGGTTTCGGGAACTTCACATTCATATTTTGTTTTTAACAGTTCTATGATTTCCTTGTTGCTCATTGCCTTCTTGCAGCAGTTTATTATTTCCTGTTCGTGCTGCTCAAGAAAGAAAATGACGTCTGAATTTCCTCGGCCCATGGTAATGGTTCTCCTATAAATCTCTTAATTCCCTTTCGAGCTGGTGTTTTCTCTCTTCGATTAGTCTGTACTCAGTCTGTTTTATTGTTTTATGATAATTGGGATTGTTGTGTATCAGTGTTATGGTATCTTCAGCATCGCCGATAGCTATAAGCATTGCTCCAAGTTCGTATGCGTCCTTGTGGTTAAAACTAGATTCTTCTACTATTTTTTTGAGTGTTATTTCAACTCTTGCGCTGATGTTGGTTTTTTCGGTTATCATAATACATATATTTATTATGTATTATATATAAAATTTTATTATAAAAAAAATATAAAAGTAATAATAAATTATTACTTTTGCCTATGAAAAACAGTTTTTCTTTTGAAGAGTTACATACCCGAGATATATTTTTTGAAGCTATTCTTCGTCACCCATTTCGTCAAGTTCCTTTTGAAGGTCGTGGATTTGCATTTCCTTGTAGAACCTTTCAAACTTTCCGACTTCGATGAGATATGCTGAAACTTCAAGAGCATCCCTAAAGGTATAATTGGACTCTTTGATAATTTGCTTTTTGTCTTCATCCATATAGGATGAGGTATTATTTATATTGGCCATAGCTATTACAACCTGTATATAATAATTAATATAATATTTTATTATTTCAATTATATAAATTTATCATTATCAGTTTCAAAACCTCAAGTTCGGGAATAACAATTTTCATCTTTGTTTTTCTCATTAGTTTCCAAGAAGATACGGTTAATATAATCAATATAATATATCATAGTATTAATTTAATGAATTGAAATTTACATTAACGGAAGGGTTTTTGGAAATCCGATATGATTTGAAATCAGAATATATATGAAATTGTTTAAAAAGTAAGTTTCCTAACTTGATTCCCAATACCAACGTTAAAAAAAAAGAAAAATAGTTAACATTAACGTTAACTACTATACAAGTCAGTGAATATCCAAGATGGATCATAAGCTATGAGGTATCCATCTTCACACCATATTGATCTGACATTTCCTGAAGTTGTATCTGCTACTGCAGCCGGATCTCTGTTAATCCAGTTACCTGAAGTATGTTTTTTATGTTTAAGCCTTAACCTAATATGGCCTGTTCCACTAACACGGCATTTAACGTGGACAAACTGCACATCATATCCCAATGATTTGGCTATTCTGTAATAGACTTGTCCCCAGTCCACGCAATTGGAACCTTTACCCTGACTGGCATCATTGATTGTTTTCTTGTCTGTTTTTTGTGAATCAAAGTATTTGCTGTATAATTTCTTCTTTGCTATAATAGCTAAAGCCTCATCTATTGTATTTCCCTTGAAGTTGAATGTTTTTACAAACAGTTTCATTGTGGAATCCTTGTAGTCGGGCAGTGTTGATATTCTATATACGATGGCTGGAAGCCTTTTATTGGCTTTGATATAAGCTTCTGTCCTTATGGCCATGTCCACATATTCAGCTTTGTCGATTTTCTCACCGTTTTTAAGTGTCACATAGTTTGGAAGAAAGTCCAGTGACTTGTTATCTTTTATTAAGTCCATCGTATACATTGCCACCAGCTTATTGCTTCCAAGCTTTTTGGCTTTCTTTTCTACATCCTTGCAGCTACCTTTCATTGTCAATATTTGGTAGTAGTCTCTTTTCTTGTATTTCTTTTTGTTTTGGATGAGCCAGTATGCTATTGAATTCATTGCCTGGCAAAAACTTGTCCAACTAATATTATCTTCTGTCATGTAATATAATTTATATTATCTCATTTATTATATTTTTTATATATTTTACATAATAAAATTGTTATTCAAGTGTTGAAAAATAGCGGTTTTAATAGACTTAATTTAATTCAAGCCTATTGACATTAACTACAACAATTATAAATATCAATTTGCTTTTTAAACAACTACATATAATTTTTAAACTAATTAAACAATAAATAAATAGTTTAAATTAATTTTTAAAAAATAAGAAATAGTAGATGTGGTGTGCATCTACTTAATTTTAATGTTTACTTTTTTAGTTACTTTGTTGAAATATTTGCTGCCTTTGTATGTAATGGTGGCTTTGAAAGTTCCTTTTTTAGTCAACTTGGTAATTTTGAATGTTGCCTTACCTTTGCCGTTGGTTTTAGCAGCGTAAGTTTTACCGTTGACTTTAATATAGACTTTAGTGTTTTTCATAACTTTGTTCTTGTTGTTTTTTAAAGTTATTGTGTACTTTTTGGTCCTGACTGATTTTTTAAAGGTTTTTTTGGCAGCAGCTATTTTTGGAGTTGCCTTCTTAACTATAACGCTAGTTTTTAAAGATGAAGAAATGTAATTATTTCCACCAGAGTAACTGACTGTTGTTGAATATGTATTCGGAGCTAAATTTATTAATAATTTAACCTGACCTTTGGAATCAGTAACCCTATTGTAAACATTACTGCCCACCTTAATTGTAACGTCAGATTTGACTAAATAATTGCCACTGGCATCTTTTAAAGTTACAGTTAAGTATTTACCATCATTATAAACCATGGAAACCTTAGGAGCAGTAATTTTAGTGGCAACTTTACTTACAACTACAGAATTAGAAACTGTCTTTCCAGTTACAGGATTAACAGAAGTTATATTATAACTGCCCGCATTGAAATTAATGGCAAACACTGCACAACCATTTTCATCAGTAGTAACATTAACAATATCACCACCAATATTGAAGCTTACAACAGTATTAATTAGAGGATATCCAAACTCATCAGTGAAAACCGCTGAAAAGACAGACTTGTCACCATAAACCGCACTAACATCACCAGCGACAATACTCTTATCCGTAGTTACATTAACAGTTCTGAAGATACTTTGAGATGTAACTGGATTTATAACCTCAACAATGTATGATCCTAAAGCCAAATCAATATTAAAATATGCAGTACCATTCTCATCGGTAGTTGCCTTAATTAAATCCCCACCAATAGAAAATGTAACATTAACGTTAAATAATGCATCACCCCAGATATCTGTGAAATTAGCAACGAATTTACTGCTATCACCATATATTAAATTAACATCCTGTGCAAATACTGTGATATTTACTGTTTTAAGAGGAACGACCTCCGCAATAGGATTTGACCAATCCACAACAACATCATCCCCATCACTTGTAAATTTATAACTTTCACCACCAATATTTAAAACAGAAATTATATTATTTGTTTCATCTTTAACATAAACGATTCCAACTGGCAAGTTACCATCATAATCAAGTAACTGTTTGCCATCACTAAGTTTAAACTTGTAAAGGCCATTTTCCTGAACTAAAACTAACCAATTATTAGGTGAAAATGTTTTATCCATATGTTGACCATCATTTTGGATATCAACAATAACTGGCTTATCATTACTTCCCCACCAATTATAGTTCAAATCCAAACCATTAGGGAAATCATATGTCCTAAATCCAATTTGATCAATAACAAATTCATCTGATATGAATATTGAATTAGATATATTGTATGTAGGATTTTCCCCTTCAGTTAAACTTCTTGCAATTGCACTAAAGTTTTCGAATATGCAATTATCAAATATTCTAGTCGCATTCTCAAAAACATTGGTCATCCAAATCATTTGGAAATTAGAAAATGTGGAATTAACCGCATAAACATTAACTGGACTTTTATGGGCAGTATCCATATTTGGACCTCCCCTAGCACCAAATGCTATAAATGCAGCCTCATCAGCACCATAATCAATATTATTTTCCATAGTGATATTAGATACGGATATGTCAGTTGCCATTAAGGATAAAAATGGAATTAATAGATTTCCACCATATCCACCAATGCTTAAAATGTCTTCTGAAGCATTTCCAGAATTATAAATTTTACAATTTAAAGCGTTTATTGATTGGGTTGCAGTTATAAAAAGATAACCTGTATTTAAGATAAAGTTATCTTTTATTTCGCAATTTTCCATATCTAGTGCTTTAACATCAATCATACTATATTGACCAAAGTTAGCAGTCATTAGAGTATTATTAATTACTACATATCCTCCAGAAATAATTCCTTTTGATGAATAACCGTTATATTTAAATTCAGAATTTTTAATAGTCAAATTTCCATTATTTTCAATTATTGCATTACCACCATGATTTTCAATGAATTTAACATTATCAAATACCACATTAGAATTTCCAATAAAGATTGGTGAGAGGGAATTGATTATTCCAGATTTTGAATTGTTAGGATTAATGTTTTGAATAGTTAAATTATTAAACATGACTTGGTTTCTACCTTCAGTGATTTTAATAATTTTATTAGCGTTTTTACCATCAAGTACAGTTTTTTCACCTTGACCAATGATTTTAACATTAATATTTGATGAAATTATTAAATCACTATCATATGTTCCTTCTTTTAAGTAAATTACAATGTTTCCAGAATTTTCTGAAGCAACATCAAATGCATGACTAATTGTTTTAAATGGACTTTCCGAGGTTCCAATATTTTCATCGTTTCCATTTTCTGAAACCCACACCTCGCATAAAGATGATGAATTTAAATCGACAATGATTGTTCCATCAGCAATTATACTTGAAGAGGATGCTGAGGACGTAGATCCGGATAAAGTGTAAACCCCATCCACAAAACCAAAGTATTTTAAAGTAGAAGAAGAATTCACAATTGGAGCGGAACCAATTTTTTTACCATTAAAAATAAAATCTAAATTATTTCCTGAAACATTTGACCCACATGGCCCAATAACAGTAGCAGTTAATGTATTAGCATAAGATTTAATATTTAAATCATCAAATTTGATTGTTAAATTTATTAAATCAAGTTTATATTTAAAACCCTCATTTAAATTATCGGCATCCAAATAAATTCCTGTATTGTTAAATTCCACATTTTCAAAAGTAATCTCATCATAATCAACATTTTTTGTAATTTCGATTGGAACAATAACAACCTCATAACATTTATCATCTTTAAATGAGCAATCAACTAATTTTCCTTGTTTTAAACCCAATACTCCTTTTTCAGCATTATTTGATATGAAAGTACAATTATAGAATTCCGGAATTGAAATTACCTGATTTCTACTACCAACACCAAATACTGCATAATCTTGAGCACTATTGTTAATATAAACATCGTTTATAAAGTAATGATTTTCAGCAGTTAATCTAAATACACCCGAATTTATTGCATAATTTCCCTCATAATAGTTATTTAGGCTTGTAAATCTCAAAGCATAGTTTAAATTTATTACACTCCCATCACGAGCAGTGTTGTTTATAAATTTACAGTTTTCAATAACAATATAATCTTTAGATACATAAATAAAACCATAATCATTAGCAGAATTATTATTATTCGCAAAGTAACCACTGGATAAATTATTAGAAAGATAGAGTACTCCCTTATTGTTGGTATAAACCAAATTATCAGATTTGACATTGCTTAATACATAACCCGCAATAGCGGATCCTGTGCTAAAGTAAATATATTCTGCAGTTGAATTAGTTACAATACAATTATCAAGATAAACACCTGAAAGTAATACTCCTCCTTTAATATATCCATTTGTAAATGTTATATTTTTAATAGATAAATTGAGTTTATCAATATTCATAAAAATGTTTGAATTTTGGGCATCAATAATTGTTTTTGAATATTCCTCACCAATAATTTCAACATTACCCAAATTAGAAAGAGAAAAACCTAAATTCCCATCATCAGCATATGTACCTTTAGCTAGATGCACAACAACATTAACTGTGTATTGGAGAGATTTAACAATAGCATATTCAATTGTCTTAAATGGAGCATTTTTAGTGCCGGAATTTGCATCATTACCATTAGGAGCAACCCAAACTTCTACTAACTCATCAGTTAAATTAATATCAATAACACTAACTTTGTTTTCACCATAATAAACATCATATTTGCCATTTGGAAGTACACTATCAAATGTTAATGTAATTTTATTATTATCAATAAAAAATGTATTTTTGTATGTTTTATTAACTCCAACATATTTTAATTCAACTCGTTCAGATTTAATGATATTTCCATTATCATCTTTAAGATTAACAGGTATTACAATACCTTCATTAAACGAAGTGATGTTAAATTTAATTTCACTAGGAATTTCTAAAATAGTATCATAGGCTATTCCAGAAAGGTAAACATTACCTATAGAATTTTGTGAATTAATAAAAGTATTGTTTTTCCATGTATAATTTCCATGACTTAAATGAACTATTGAATATTGAGTTGATTCCATAGAACAATTAATAAACTGATTATTAATTACAGTTGAAATTAAATTAGGATTATTTAAAAAAATTGAAGCGTCAAGAGTAGTGCCAGTTAAATTAATAAATTTATTACAGTTTAAATAAGTTTTAGAATTAGATAAAATCGCAACTCCTCTAAGATTAACATTTGCAAGTCTAATGTTTTTAAAAGTATTATTTTCCAAGTATAATTCTTTAACATTACTTGCATAAATTGCTCCACCCCCTTGAACATAAAATTCACGAGGATTATATTGATTAACTGAAGTCTTAATAAAGTCAGAATTTTTAACATTTAAAACTGCTTCATCACCCTCAACATAAATTGCCCCTCCACGATTAGATGTTGAATAACTATTTTCAATTTTACAATTGTCAATAGTTAAAATACCATAACTGGAAATTGTACCACCATTTTGCCCTTTAAAATTAATTAAAGACAAATTTTTAAGAGTAATATTGGTGTTAGAATTAAGATTTGCGAATTTAAAAGCGGATTGTCCATCAATAAAAGTTTTATTTTTACCTTCACCAATAAAAGTTAAACTTCCACCATAAATTTTATGATTTAAGTTAATATCAAAATTAGAATCATTATCACTACCAAAAGTACCTTGGCTTATATATATTGTTACATCCTCTGATGAACTTGAATTACTAATTGCCTTTCCAATAGACGCATAAGGACTAAGATTCGATCCAGTATTTGAATCATCACCCGTATCCGAAACATAAATTTCCTTAACATTATCCTGATTAGCAATATCTGTAGAATTTAAATCTGAAGCACAAACTGCACCCATGATAAAAAATGTTAACAACAAAAAGAAAATAATTCTGTGGGCTTTCATGAAAAACACCTCAGCATTGAAAAAAAAGAAATAAAGAAAGAAAATTAATTCTTTCTATTTTTTAACAGTTATTTTTACTTTTTTAGTCACTGCTTTGAAGTTTTTGTTACCTGCAAATTTAACAGCTGCTGTGTATTTACCTTTAACTAATTTTTTAAGGTTGAATGTCGCCTTACCATTATTTTTTGTTTTAACGGTTAATTTGACTTTTTTACCATTGACTTTAGTTGTTAGAGTAACTTTAACTTTTTTCATTGCTTTTCCTTTGTTGTCTTTTAAGACAATGGTGTATTTTTTTGTTTTTGTTTTTAATGTTTTTGCCTTAGCAGTCATTTTAGGAGAAGCTTTTTTAACTACAACTTTTACACTAGCAGAAGATTTGACATAGTTTGTGGTTCCTTTGTAGGTTATTGTTGCAGTGTAAGTTTTTACAGGCAATGTTATTTTCAAGCTAACTTGACCATTTGTGTTAGTAGTTCTTTCGAATGTTTTACCATTGATTTTGATGTAAACTTTTTGTTTTGCCAATGCTTTTCCATTAGCATCTTTTAATGTTGCTTTTAAGTATTTTCCAGTGTTATAAACCATTGTTAATTTAGAAGCTGATAACTTGGTAGCCAATGGTTTTACAGCAATTGATTTAGTAACAACTTGGCATGTAACAGGGTTTGTAATAGTTACGTTATAATTACCTGCATCAAAGACAATGGAAAATACTGCAATACCGTTAACATCAGTAGTTGCATTGATTGTGTTTTCACCAACTTTGAAAGTAACATTTGTGTTAGCTAATGCAACGCCATATTGGTCAGTGAAGTTAGCAGTGAATTTAGATGAAACACCATATGTTACAGTAACATCACTTGCTGAAATGGTTTCAGCAACAGTAACAGTAATAGCATAATCACGTCTTTCACCAGTCACCGGATTAACAACAGTAACATTATAAACACCAGCACCTAAAATTGAGAGATCATATGTAATGAT
>NZ_OMWA01000019.1 GCF_900314615.1 uncultured Methanobrevibacter sp.
TCCATTAAATGAACGTATTAAGTCACGATAGACCTGCTGCAATGTGCTAGATTCACTGTCATATAAAAATGGATATTCCTTTTTCAACATTGTTAACATGGTGTTGAATGTGGTTTGATTGCATTTTAGCTTTGTATAACCATGTTGTTTAAATAATTCAAAGGTTTTTTGGTATTCTGTTAATAAATTATTCCAAACAAATCTAACATTACCCAGACTCCGATTAAATTCATCCACCATAACCTTATCAAGATACAACTTAACCTTCAAACCTTCATTAACAATAATACACTCATCTAACATGAAAAAACACATCAAAAATATCTATTTTATATTCCAACTAATTTTGAACACAAAATATAATATATCAATAGACAATATATAAAGAATAAGCGAGAGCATTTGATAACTAATGCTCTTTTTATGCAATTCATCCTCGACTTGAAGAAGTCAAGGTATTCTTGCACCATTTAGATAAAAAAAATCTGATAATGCAGAAACTCATTGAAAGAAACGATTTTATAAAATGCGGAAGAATATATGTTGCAGACGGATCCGCTAGAATCGCATATCAATGGACAAAAATCTGAATCATCACCTGTTTGAAATATAATCATTTTAAAGACTGAATTTTTTAAAATTGTTCATGAATGATATTGAATCATTTTTAGGCAAATTCTAAAATATTTTTTTAGCAAAAAAGTATTTTATAATCAAAAAACATAAATTAAAACATTATTGAATTGGATTGAAGATTATGAATTTGGAAAAACTGATTGGTAACACACCAATGATAAAAATTGATTATGAATATGAAGGAAAATCAGGCAGTATTTATACTAAACTTGAATATTACAATTACTCAGGCAGTATCAAAGACAGAATAGCATTATACATTCTTGAAAAATCAAAAGAAAACGGCGAACTACAGGATGGTCAGCCTATTGTTGAAGTAACAAGCGGAAATACCGGAATCTCATTCAGTGCTATCGGAGCGCTTTTAGGTCATGAAGTCCATATATTCATGCCTGACTGGGTATCTCTTGAGAGAAGAAACCTTATTGAAATGTATGGTGCAAATGTACACCTGGTATCAAAAGAAGAAGGCGGATTTAAAAAGGCACTTGAGCTTGCTGAAGAATTTGCCATAAAACATGACGCATTCAGACCACTCCAATTTGATAATGAATTAAACGTTGAAGCCCAATATAAAACAACCGGTCAGGAAATCATCGATGCAGTTCCTGACGTGAATGCTTTCGTTTCAGGCATTGGAACCGGAGGCACACTGATGGGTATTGGAAAAAGATTAAAGGACAACAATCCTGATTCAAAAATAATCGCACTTGAACCATCCACATTATCAATACTTAAAATGGGAATGGAAGAAGGAAGCCATCTTATTGAAGGAATAGGAGATGACTTTATTCCGGGAATTGTTGACCGTGGCGCAATTGATGATATTGTTCTGATTCATGACTGTGATGCAATAAACATGTCCAAAAGGATTGCAAAGGAATTCGGTTTGGGAATCGGTATTTCAAGCGGTGCTAACTTTTTAGCTAGTGTATTAAGTGACAGTGATGAGTTGACTATTGCAACCGTTTTTCCGGACGACAACAAAAAATACATAACTACAAAATTATCCGAAGAAATTGATACAGATTCTGAACTGCTTTCAAACAATATAAAGCTTATAGGATTTGAAGTTGTTTAAAAAAGAGTTATTTTTTTCAAATGTCCAGTTTGTCCTAGTTATGGTTGACAATTGAATCTAATTAAAAAAATAAGTGAAAGATAGTATTGCACTAACTTTCATTTAATCTATTTTTTGCCATTCATTATTACCTAAATGTTTATACTTATGGCCGTCAGGAGCATCGTGAACCTCACCAGTGTAGATTATTCTGCCTTCCTGTGCACTATAGAATGCACCTGGATCTCCGCTAGATGATGAATCATCAGAAGTTGCAACTTCATTGGCTTTAACAGTTATGTTTTTAGATATATCAGATGCTTCAAAATCATCATCACCTGCATATGAACAGTTAACTGCATATGTTCCGGCTTCATAATCAATTTCTAAAACAGCAATACCGCTTTTATTGGTAGTAACATTGGCTGTTTTATTAAAACCGTTATCTCCTGTAACAGTAATGTTTACAGTTGCGTTTTCAATGGCTTCTCCCTTATCGTTTGTGAGGTTGATTGTCAAATTATCCCCCGGATAAAGTGTATCCTCACCAGTGATATTCAGTTTGGTTTGGGTTTTTCCAAATAAGGAGAATGCAGAAGCTGCACCAACCATAAGAATTGCTATCACTGCTATTAATATTGCGAAAATTATTTTGTTTTTACTCACAAAATCATCCTCCAATACTATATTGCCCCACAAATTAAATATATTTTTCAGTTGACAATCGCTTGAAAGTAAAATTTTTAATGCTTTGATGTATATCCCCTATTGAAATTAATGTAAAATTTACATATCGTTAATGTTAAAGTAAAATCAATTAAATAATTTAATAGATTCTAATGTCAAAGCATTAAATAAAGAATCCTTCTGATGATATGATGACAGTTAAAATAATAAGTGATTATGGCCGTAATTATTTTCAATTCTAACATTCAATGAACAGTTAAAATTCATTCTATCACCTGTTTATACTGTCAGAGGACTTTTTGCTTTCAATCATATCTTTATATTCTTCGAAATTGTCCTTGTTGACAACCATCCAGTCATCATTGACCTCATCATCATCCATAGTTGCTATTTGAAAATAATAGCCTTGATCTATGAAGAATTTCAAAAAATCCATCGGTTTAATATGTCCCATTTAGTTCACCTTTTAATAGCTTTTTAAGGTTTAAAGTTGCAGATATGTCGAGAATATAATATCCGTCGTTATGTCTGGTTATTACATCAAACTCACGTGTTAACTTTTCCATCATGAATGTATAGCAGAAGTATTGTCTTGATGTTGCATCAACTGATTTTGGAAGGTTGAATTTGTATTCGAAGTTAACGATTTTCGGAATCAGTTTAAATGAATTTAATTTTAGCTTTTTTGTTATGAAATTCTGAGGGATTTCAAAAAATTCATCCATTGCCTTTTCAAGCTCCTTAACCAGTTCAATTTTTTTATCGTATAGTTTTTTAAGCCTGTTTTTTGTTTTTTCATAGTCGCTGCACAGAAGTTCTGCGTCATAATCAGTGACTATTGTTTCATTAATTCGAATTAAATCCCTAATCAGTAACTCGATATCTTCAATTTTAACCATTATACTGCAACCTTCAATCATAATTTCCACTAATAACTATAATATTCATTCTATTTAAGCTTAATCCAATTGTATTGGCTTAATAAAATTGTTGTGACTTAGTAAAATTGTTGTCATTTAACCATTGTATTTATAGTTTTCTATTGACAATTTAAAAGATTTTAAGGCTGAAAATTAATTGTTTCATTATTAACTGTTTCATAAGAAACATTTATATTGTTTTATATACATAACATAAAACAGGTGAAAACAATGGATGATAAAAGCCATCAGGCAATTAAAGACAGTTCTCCATTTGTGGCATGGATTCACAACATATCCCTGAATCAGCAGAAATATATGAAAGCAAAATTCAATGAACTCGATTTGGGCCATGATGTGAGATATATCATGTACATCTATGACAATCCGGACTGCTCACAGGAAGATCTGGTCAATATGTTTTCTCAAAGCAAGGGAAACATAGCCAAGGTCTTGAAAAAAATGGAGGATGAGGGATTTATCAAAAGAGACGTAAATCCCGAAAACCGTCGAAAATACATGCTCTATACGACTGAAAAAGGAAACGAACTTGTTCCGAAATATAGGGAACTATCAAAAAAATGGGAAGAGGAAGTTGGAATAACAGATAAAGACGCAGAACTTAAAAAAAGACTGAAAGAAATAGCAATCAGAGGAATGAATCTTATAGAGGAGTGATATTATGAAATTTGACTTAGAAACAATAGTAATAGCTGTATCATTTATAACATCATTTTTTGCAGTATTTCTCTCAAATGGAATCATCATAGGAGTTCCGGCAATAGCGCAGGAATTTGCAATGAACAATGTTATTCAAAACTGGGTACCGACAATATTTTTCCTTGTGGTGGCAGTGTTTACTGTACCTGCAGGACAGATTTCAGGAAAATTCGGAGTTAAAAAGACACTGCTTGCAGGTGTAGTTTTATATCTTCTTGCATCCGTCGGAGCATGTCTTTCATTTTCAACAGAAACATTTTTAGTTTTCAGAATACTTCAGGGAGCAGGAGTTGCATTTTTAAACGTATCTGCAATGGCAATGGTTGTACAGGCAGTAAAACCTCAAAACAGAGGAAAAGCACTGGGTTTTACAGTAACCGGAGTGTATCTTGCAACATCACTTTCACCGGTAATCTGCGGATTTTTAGTCCAGAATCTTGGATGGAGATCAATGTTTTACTTTGTAATTCCGTTTCTGGTATTATGTATTTTATTAATGGTGCTTAAAATTCCAGGAGAATGGAAAACATATGAAAAAGATAAAATTGATAAAACCGGTTCAATACTTTATGGAATCGGAATTTTAGCTTTCATATACGGATTTACCACACTGACAACAACCAACGGTTTACTGATTACAATCATAGGAATAGTGATGCTGATAATATTCGGAGCATATGAGCTAAGGCAGAAATCACCTGTATTCAACATGAATCTCTTTAAAAACAAGAAGTTCACCTCATCAAATATTGCGGCATTATGCAGCTATATTGCAGTAATGGTGATTACAACCATATTGAACTATCATTTCCAGTACGTCAGAGGATGGAATGCACAGATGTCAGGACTGATTTTGATTATTACACCAATAATCATGGCTATAATGGCGCCTAATGCCGGAAAATTATCTGATAAAATACATCCTCAGAAACTGGCCGCTATAGGAATGGCAATAGCTACAGTTGCAATGCTGATACTGACTTTCCTAACCCAGGATACACCGTTATATCTTGTTGTTGTTGCAATGATTCTGCAGGGTTTCGGTATGGGACTCTTTTCATCCCCGAACATGAATGCTATTATGAGTTCAGTTCCGCCAAAGGACGCACCGACCGCTTCAGCATCACAGGCTACAATGAGAACCATAGGACAAACAATGAGTTTAGGGCTTTTGACTTTAGTCTTTGCATGGGTAATGGGCAGTCTGGAATTAGCTCCGCAATATGCATCAATGATTGTGCAGGCTTCACAGACAATTTGTCTTATATGTACAGTTGCATGCGTTCTTGCGGTGTTTGCGTCACTTGTCGGAATCCGTTCAAGCGACAAATTCAATACAAACAGATAAGGGTAGTTTAATCTACCCACTTAATTTTTTAAAACATTATTGCTTTTTATGATTTTTGAAATCTTTACATGAGGATTAATGAATCTTTCATGACTGTTTTTTTCATCATTGATTGTTAAAACGTTGTTTCTGCAGTGATGTACGCATCCTAAACAGAATTCACATATATCTCCAATAACAGGTCCTTCTTCCGTTAATGCAATATTGCCTCGTGGACATACCTATGAACATATCCTGCAGCGGGTACACTCATCACCGACAATAATATGGAATTTCTCAGTCATTGTGGATTCCAGCACCTTTTCAATAAAGGGAACATCAGTAAACATTTTTTTGGACATTCTGTAAATTAAATATAAAATATGGAATTTAAATCAAAAAAAATCACCAATACCATATGAACGTATCGGAGAAATATTCTACATTCTACACAAAAACAATAGAAAATACTTAAATGATTCATTAAACAAATATGATTTAAATCTGATTCAGTTAATGTGTCTTTTAACAATTCATAATAAAGAAAACATCACACAGCAAGATTTAACAGACCATCTATTTTTAACTAAAAGCGGCATTACACATGCAATTAGAAATCTTGAACAAAATAACTATTTAAAAAGAACCCAATCAAAAAAAGACGGCCGCCAGTATACATTAAGTCTGACACCGAAAGGTGAAAAAATAATTCCCAAATTAATTGAAATTAACCAGAAATGGGAAAACACAATGGAAATAAATAAATTAGATGAAAGATTTATAGAAGAATTAAAAGATTTGGCAGACAAATCAATTAATCTGAACTTATAGGTCCATTCTTCTAAAACATCATAATTTCAAATTATCAACACCGCGAATAAGCTCCAGCATATGGGAATCCTTTACATCCTGTGAAAAGAAACTGTTCTCTTCAAGATAAATTGCCGGAACTCCGTTCTGATTTAGCGGAATTGTCAGATAAGGTCCGCTTGTAGTCTGGTAAGGATTGTAATATGAAATGTTTTGAGTACTCTGGGAAACATTTCTGCCGAGTTTTTCACCGTCACCTCCATCTACAGGAGAGAATACAAAAGTATCATAAGGATAAGCACTTCCGTGGCCATGTATGTCAACAGCAAGCTTATAGCTGCCGTTTACAATTTGAGGATAGACATATTTCAGTGCAAGATCCTGGCCTTCAGCTCTTCCGGGCTGGTCGTCAGGCAGGAGCTGTCCGTACTGGGAGTAGTTCATGCTTACGTTTATGACATATATGTCATAGCAGTGATTTAAATTGGACTGCTTTGGAAGCAGTTTAAGCAAAGTAGCATGGGTATCATTTTCAAGAGGATGCACACCTACAACATAAGCTATCTTCTCACCGTTAGGGTTTCCTACATTTCTTATCACTTCAACGGAACCTAGTGAATCATTTCCTAAAAGTTCATGTGTTACATCTGCAGTGCCGGTAGCATTGTCTGAACCTGGCTGATTATGGAATACTGCAAGCTGTGTAAAAGCAAAAACACTGCAGATTATTGCAATTATAAGTATTATTAAAAATAATCGATGATTTTTTCTAGACATTACTCAAATATTACTGTTTTTTGATTAATAAAGTTTAGTTTGAAATGTTATTAAATACACTTCTATTTTTGAGTTTAATAAAAAAAATTAAAATTGTAATAATTTTTAAAAAAAGGATTAACTATTTAAAGAAAAAAATTAAATTAATATTAAAGATTTATGAGGTGCATTTTAATGGCAAAACCAATTGGAGAAACACCTACATTATATGGTAAAGAAGCTATGGATTTTTTAAGAAAAATGAATGAACCACCTAGCAAAGAAGACATTGAATTTAGGAAAAAATGCGAATCACAAAGAATTGTATTATTTTAACTCTAAAAAAATACCATATTTATTTTAAAATATTTCATTATCAACAGCATAAATCAGTTCCAGCATGTGCAAATCCTTTTCATATTGAGGTGCGAAACTGTATTCCTCATAGTAGAATGCAGGAACACCATTTTCATTTAACGGAATTGTCAGATATGGTCCGCTTGTTGTGGAATCCGGAGCATAATATGAAATGTTTTGACAATTATCTGCAACGTCATGAGTATAATCAACGCTGAGGCCTTCCTTAACAGGAGAAAATACAAAAGTCTTATATTCATATGCACCAACATTTGAATGAACATCAACTGCCAGATCATAACCGCCCTCAGCAATTTCAGGATATACATATTTCAAAGCCAAGTTCTGGCCGTTCTGCCTTCCCTGACTGTTATCTGATGACCCGTCACCATAATGACCAATATCTTCAGTTACGTTAATGATATAGATATCATAGCAGTTGTTCAAATCTGTGAGTGTCGGAAGTATTTTTAAAAGTGTTTTATGTGTGAGGTTTTCAAGGGGATGAACACCGACCACATATGCAATCTTCCTGCCGTCGGGATTTCCTATGTTTTTAATGACTTCAACAGTCCCAGGATCATCTGAAGAATTAGCAATAACTTCATGGTCATGAGGAGCAGTATTATTAATCGCTGTCTTATTTTCACCGGACATGCTGATTATAGCCATTCCCAATGACAGAATTATAATTATCAATATTAAAATTAAAATATAGTCTTTTTTAATCATGCTTTTCAAAAAAAAGTTTAAAACATAGGCATTTTACCTATGCTATAAATCATAATGGATATTGTGCAGTTTATACAGACATACTGAGCTGCTTGAAGGGAATGCGTAAATCATATAGTCAAGCTCTTCAAGAGTTATCTTTTTGTTTATTATGAATGCAAACATGTTTGCGACGTTTTCAGCATCTGCAGCATAGATTTCTGCACCGACAATCTGAAGGTCCTTATCTACAATGACTTTTGCCTCTGCGGTTGTGTCGTTTTTAAGCTCCAGAGAGTATGAATTACCATATCTAATCTGGTGAACTTCATATTCATCACTTTCCTCTGCAACATATGCAGGTACACCTACTGTAGCAATTCTTGGTATTGTATATGCAACTGCAGGAACAACAGGATAGGTTATCTCATCAGCTTCTCCTAAAAGCTCTTTTGCGAGGTATTTTGAGTGATGTATTGCAACAGTTACAAGCTTTGCAACGCCGGTATCTGCAACGTCACCTGAAGCATAGATGTTAGGAATTTCAGTCTGCAGGTGTCCGTTTACCTTGATTCCCTTGCTTGTATAAGTTAAACCGACGTTTTCAAGACCTATATCTTCCACATTGGCTTCTCTTCCCATAGCTGCAACGACATAATCCCCGGTCAGCTCAAGTCCGCTGTCACAGACTACTTTAAATCCGTCTTCATATGCCTTATTGTCAATTTTTGCCTCAGGGTCTCTTAAAAGTTCATCTGAATTTTGTGCACTTGCAACATTTAAAACTTTAGCGAGAGGATCATCGATTTGGACATTGCTTATGACTTCTTTTACTGTCTGGTTAAAATGGAATCTGATATTTTTTTCCTTTAAAATCTCAATGACCTTCTGGACGTAAGGCTGGTGGAAGTATTTCAGTGCCATGTTTCCCCTGATGATTACATCTGCGCTGAGTCCCGCTTCGGCTAATATTGAAGCAAATTCCATACCTACAAATCCTGCTCCTATGATAATTGCATGATTTGGAAGCTCATCGATATCAAGATAATCTGTACTGTCATGTAGATACTCTTTACCTGGAATGTCGGGAATTACAGGTTTAAGACCTGTTGCTATTACAATTTTATCTGTTGTAAACTGCTTTTCGCCTACCTGAACTGTGTGTTCGTCTATGATAACACCTTTTCCGTGTGCCACATCAAGGTCATATTCATCGAATTTTCCATCGAGAAACGGTGCCATATTTGCGATTCTTTTTCTTTTGAATTTCATCAGGCTTGGCCAGTCCACTTCAAAGTTGCCTGCTTTTCCAACACCTTCAAAGTTATCCGCCAGTGCTTTTATTTCATATGGCGCATCAAGAAGTGCCTTTGAGTTGCATCCTCTGTTTGCGCATGTTCCTCCATAAAGACTTTCTTCTACGATTAATATTTTAAGGCCTGCTTTTCTTAAAAATCGGCCACCTTGCCAAGCGGCATTTCCGCTTCCAATATAAATAACATCATAATCCATTTTTTTAACCTCAAATAAAATATTAGTTTAAATAGTATAAATATCTGTTTTTTACTTTAACATCTGCTTTTTTTATTTTAAAAATTGGATTTTTAAAGGGCTTGATATATATCCCCAATTAAAATTAACTTCAAATTTTCAAATATTTAATGTTAAAGTAAAACATCTCTGATAATTCTGACAGTTTTTGAAATTCATCCAAGAATATTGCAGATGCTTTTGATTATATGCATACCAAGAGTTTATGGAAAAATTATCATTTTCAGATAAAGACCTTAAGAGCATCAAAGAGAAGATAGAGCGCTCCGAAGATTACAAGAACCGCAAATATTTTAGGAATGTATTTTGCCTTTGAAATCAGTTTCTCCAGGTTGATTTTTGATATTATAAAGCTCATTACAATCAGTGTCAAAGCAAAACCGATGCAGTATATGATAATGTTTAATACAGCATATGACGGATTAGCAGAGCTTATAAGCAATGTGATAAGGGATATCAGATATCCAGTATAGCATGGAGCCCATGCAACGGATGTGAGAACTCCCATAACGTATGATGATACAAGACCCTCACCTGTGATATTAGGCAGGCTTTTAAATGAAAATGAATAGTCAAAAAACATCAGAATTCCTATTATCAGAAGGATTATTGCTGATATGACTCTGATTGGGGTGATATATGTATAAAGAACTGATGTGAAAAAACCTGTGAGAAATATAACTGCAATGAAAATAGTTATGAGTCCGCCAATAAAAGACAGTAACTCAAGTTTTGATTTGGATTTAAGGCTTACGCTAACAAAAATAGGCAAAATTGGTAAAATACAGGGAGACAATATGGATATTACTCCTGTTGTAAATGAGATTAGTGGAAGAATTTCCATCTAAATCTCCTTGATTGAGTTTAAAAATTCATCTGCAGGCAGATATCCGTCTATCCTGTGGACTTCTTTGCCTGTAGAATCAAGAAATATGCAGTCCGGAGTGCCTACAACCTTGTGCTGGCCTGCAAGTGTAGCATTTTTGTTTACATCAACGCACACAACAATGAAATTCTCATTCAATTCTTTTTGAACATCACTGTTGCTTAATACATCCTGCTTTAACAAATCGCAGTAATAGCAGCTTGACTGATCAAAAAGCAGAAAAACAGTTTTGTTCTGTGAAGCTGCATCACTTAATGCCTGATTTAAATCTGATGTTGCATTTAAACCGTCAACCAGCTGAGTTGAATCGGCACTGTATACTGCAGATAGTGAGATTGCTGCAAGGATAATTAATGAAATTAAAAAAATCCTATGATTTTTCATATTTTCCTCAAATTATTTATCTGCAAGAGTCCAGTAACATCTTTTAGGTGAAACGATTGTTTCATCTTTTTTGAGTTCTTTCATTATTTTATCCACTTCTTTTTTCTCAACACCAGATAATTCACTGACCTTTTTTGCGTTTAGAGGGTCTTCAGAATTTCTGAATGCTTCAATTACTTTCTGCTTATCATCCATAATATCACCAAAAATATTCAATTTATCAAAAATAACAATTAAATGATTCCGAATATGTCTTTAGCCCAGCTGATTTTATGTCTGGCATCTTTAATTCTTACATCATAATCTTCAGTATCTGTAAAGTTTTCATCCAGATTTTCTGCTTTACTATTAATATCCAA
The DNA here is from genome assembly GCF_900314615.1 of uncultured Methanobrevibacter sp. NCBI lineage: Archaea > Methanobacteriati > Methanobacteriota > Methanobacteria > Methanobacteriales > Methanobacteriaceae > Methanobrevibacter > uncultured Methanobrevibacter sp. The sequence goes on from NZ_OMWA01000019.1 coordinate 11,165, forward strand.
AGAATTGTCTTTAATTTTGCTTAAAAAAGAATTGTCATTTTCTATTTCATCAATTTCTGAAGCAAATATTTCTCTTGCCTCATAGAAATTATCAACAAGTTTTCCGAAACCAATGCCATAAGATTCCAATTCATTTAATTTTTCAATTTGCTCATCAGTTAATTCCGCTTCAATTTTAACCATAAAATTCCTCAAAAAGGTTAATTAATACTATTATCTATAATTAACCTATTAATAATTAACTAAATCACAAAAAGGAATGTAAAATATTTATTACTTATATCCTGAATATGTCTTTTGCCCAGCTGATTTTATGCCTTGCATCCTTGATTTTCACTTCATATGTTTCGTTTTCGGAAAAGTTTTCATCAAGATTTTCAGCCTTATTGTCAACATCCAAAGAACTGTCTTTGACTTTTCCCAAAAGAGAAGTGTTTTTCTCCATTTCCCCGATTTCAGATGATACTTTGGATCGGGCTTCATAAAAATTATCGATGAGTTTTCCTACATCCATATCATATGATTCCAGTTCTTTTAATTTGTTAACCTGATCATCAGTTAATTCCAATTCAATTTTTGCCATTCAAAACACCATATATTCTAATTACAATTATATATTTAATTAATCATTTAAATTATTTTCTAGTTTTTGAATAATAAATTAATTTAATTTTAATTATACTCTTAATAAATAATAAAATTTATAAAAACATATCATTTATTATATATTCAATGAAAATAATGTTAAAATATGTATTTTTGTATAAAATAATAAAAAAATATTATAAATAATTTAAAATATGAAATTCCAGAATTAAAATAATTTAAAAAAAATATGAACATTTTAAAGAAAAATTATATAAAATAGAAAAATTGATTCATTTTTCAACAACAATTTTACCGCTTAAATGCTCAATGGTTATTTCAAAAACTTCAGTCCTGTCAATCAGACGGTTGATTTCATCAACAGTTTCTTCATGAGTAGGAAAGAACCTGTCTCCCAGATGAGTCAGCTTATCAATCTTGTCATCCTTATCAGTTAGTGTTCTGATTTTGCCGAATGCAATAACGCTTTTGAATGTATACCACCATTCACCGTCATTTTTGACACCTTCATCCATTACGCAGTAGGAACATTTTGAGTATTTTTTAACAGCATCGTTTTTATGACCCTTTTGAGCACCGTGAAAATAGATTTTACCGTCAACGTAAACATGACTCATTGGAATTGCATAAGGATAGTCGTCATCTCCCAAAAGCGCCAGAACACCTCGGGGATATTTAATCAATATATCAATACATTCGTCCTCGGAAAGCTTTTGTTTTGACCTTCTCATTTTTCTAAACATATTAACATATATGACTTTCAAATTAAAAAAAGTATTCAGTCTTATTTTTCATCATGAATCAGCTTGAAAAATGAAACAAGACCAATAAGTGCAGTTATGCTTTCTATACCGAATGAAGAAAAGTCCCATATCGCAAGGAAATAGACTATATAAAACAGTTCATTTACAATGAAACTGAGCTTAATCCATTTGATCTCTTTTAAAGCGTAATTGCAGATTGTAATCTGAATAATAGCCATTATAGGTAAAAGCCCGATAATTCCCATGGTATTTACTGCAAGGCCAACGGCAACAGACAGGACAATGAAAAATATTGTCCAGTTGAGTGTCAGACGGTCCTTGTATACCATAATGTTTCTTGTTGCAGCTATTGCCATGGTGGTAACGCCGGTCCAGGACAAAAAGAAAACGGATGAAATCATAAGGACAAATGCGTTTAGAAACTGATGCTTGTATGCCCTTTTCTCATCATTGACAACCATACTCAAAATCAGAAAAATGCCTGCAACAAAAGAAATTGCATTACCTATTATAATGTTTAAAGCCAGACCCATCACTTTTATATTAACTTTAATTCAATATAAATTTTTCAAAATATTTAATAAGTTTAATTTAAAAACTAAAACTATGGAAATAACAGCTGATGAGATGAAAAAATCAATAGAAAAGATATACAGAAGACTTGATGAAGTAAGCCCCGTTGATTTTGACTGCGGAAAACTGTGCGGTGAAGTCTGCTGCGTATATGATGCGGAAGATTACAGAAATGAAGAGCTGGCCCTTTATCTGCTTCCGGGCGAAGAGCTCATGTATGAAGATTCACCTGACTTTGAACTTTACTATATCGATTCAGCTGAAATCAAATACCCTCATTCATGGAAAGGTCAGATTTATCTTGTAAAATGCACAAATCCGCCTAAATGCGACAGATCAATCAGACCTATTCAGTGCAGAACATTTCCGCTGATACCTCATCTTGATAAAAAAGGGGAGTTTCATCTGATTTTTGATGAAAGCGAATTTCCATATAAATGCCCTATTGTCCATGACCATATCCGGCTGAACAGTAACTTTGTAAAGGTAACATATGAAATCTGGATGATGCTTATTGCAAATCCCCTGGTGTATGACTTGGTTGATATGGACTCAAGAATGAGGGACAATAGAAAAACAGATTATGAGATAGTTATTTAAGCCTTTACACACATACTATTACCATGACAAAAAAGATTCTAATTTTTCTTTTGGCATTATTAGTCCTGATTAATGCTGCAAGTGCAACGGACTCATCAAACTGGACAGAAGCAAATGTTGGATATGAAACGTTCAAGATACCTCCACAGTATGAAAATCCGTATCAAAGCGACTTCAACATGTATGAATTTGATGAAAACATTGACGTTTTCACAATAAGATATGTCAATCCAAATATAATGAGCCTGTACGGATATTATATCGAGAAATACCCTGAAAAGAAAGTTACAGTATCAGGCCATGATGCAGTTCACTTTACCTACTACGACAGGCATGACGGGACAAACAATTCAATCCTGTGGTTTTCATCCGGTGAAGAATTCTATTATATCAACTGGATCGGACACAATATAACCTCAGATATAAAAGAAATAGTTAAAAGTTCATCTCCGTCAAATTATACTCATAAAGAGTTTTATGACATCCTCGGCGATGAATATCAAAACTACAAAATTGTGAATGCACTTGAATCTCAAAGATATGATTCACCGAGCAATTCTAAAAGTTCTCATTCATTCGTTTCATTCGGAAGCAATGGAATTAACTTTGGAGTTATGACCTGATTCAGTCAAGTCTCCAGTTAATTTCATCCATTTTATTTTCCTTTAAAAATTCGTTTGCCATCTTAAAGTGATTTGACCCGAAAAATCCACGTCTTGCTGAAAACGGTGAAGGGTGTGATGTGACTAAAACCAGATGATTCGGACTGGTGATTAGCTCTTTTTTCTTTTCCGCCTGTTTTCCCCACAGAAGAAATACAACCGGCATTGTGTGTTCATTTAAACTTTCTATAACTTTATCAGTGAATGTCTGCCATCCGCAGTCACTGTGTGAATTGGCATTGCCCTCTTCAACCGTGAGTACAGTATTTAAAAGAAATACTCCCTGCTTGGCCCATTTTTCAAGACATCCTGATTGAGGTATCGGACAGTCATATTCACTGCTGATTTCCTTAAATATGTTTTTAAGAGATCGTGGTATCGGTCTTCCCTCAGGTGTTGAAAAAGCAAGTCCGTGGGCCTGACCTTTCTCATGATAAGGGTCCTGGCCTATAATGACCACTTTAACATCACTGAAAGGTGTTAGCTTAAATGCATTGAATATATCATCATATGGAGGATATACTGTTTTTGAAGCGTATTCAGCATCAACAAATTCCATAATCTTTTTAAAATAATCCTTTTCAAACTCTTCTTTTAAAATCAAATCCCAGTCGTTTCCAATCATAAAAACACCAGTTTATAATGCTACAGCGGCAAATATGATAAATATTACAATCAGAAACACACAGCATAAAATATTATTGTTGAAGCTGCCTGATTCATTATTATTATCATTTTTAAGAGATGTTGAAGAGATTGTGTATTTCTCCTCGTTTTCATATACATCCCATAACTTGACTGCAAGCCAGACCGAACGGATAATGCTTACAAAATAGAGCAGCATTGCTAAAAGTAAAATCAGAAGGGTAGGATTCAGTATGCCGTATCTTGGCCCCCCATACATTGCAAACATTATAAAATATAAAAACCATGGAGCTTCATACATTACCCCTTCCAGAAGCCAATTTCTGTTATTGTACTTTACTGCAATGTAGATGAATCCGAATCCGTTTAAAAACATTATAAACGAAAGGATTACCCACCATGATTTTTTGATTTTATCAAATATATCCATATTATTCCATTAGATTTCTGTTGTTTGTTTCTATTTTGTCAACAACTTTCTGACCGTCATTTGCCATGTCACTGAACATATCAATTGTTTCTTTCATTTTAGGAAGTGCCTGTTCCTTATATGTGCTTACATCTTCAATAGCCTGGAGAGCTTCTAAAAATGATGCTTTTAAAACATCAGGAGATATCATAGTCTCTGCACTGTGCTTTTGAATTTCACTTCCCTGCTCTCTTAGCATATGGGATGTGGTTTCAATAATGTTTTCAGTGGTTGAATTCAATATGTTGATTTTATCCATTACGATTTTCTGATCATATAAAGCGCTTGCAACCATTACAGCAGTTCTTAAAGCAGATAAGGTAACGTTTTTAGCACGGTATACACCGCGTATAAGTTCCTTGTTGTTTCTTCTGATAACATTCAGGGATACAATACCCTGCTGGTTTACAACAATCATCTGCTGCATATCCATGATTCTCTGTCTTAGAGGGAAGAGTATTTCCTCACGTACGAACTTGATTTTGTCAGCAGGAACGCCGTTGAGTTCAGCTTCCTGAATTTGTGCTTCAATTGATTCATCCATCTGTTTACCAAGTTCAATGTCTGCCAGCAGTTTGTTGGTTACTTCTCTTAAGTAGTTTTCTTCGTTTAAAAGAGTTGTATTGTCATTCTGAAGCACTTTACTGCTTTTGTCCAGTGACTCCATAATGTTTGAAATAGCTCCTTCAGCTTTTTCATATTTTTCGAAGTATTTTCTGACAGGATTAAGCAGATTGCCGAAAACACCTTTTTTAGTGAAATCGACTTTGCTTGGGTCAAGATCTTTCATTTGCCTGTCAAGTTCAGCGAGTTTTTCTCCGATATTTTCAGAGTCTTTGCCGCCTTTCTGCAAATCAACAAATCTTGTAGCAAGCATTTCATTTCTGCTTGCGGATTTGGACATGTCAGTCAAACCGAATGAATCCAGTGGTTTCATGATACGGTCTCTTGATTGAGGATCAGTGAAATCAGCGTCAAATATTGCAACAGCATTACTATTTGCCTGAGTTTTTATATTAGAATTTTCTAATTTTTTTTCTTCCTCTTTCAAGGTTGTTTCTACATCATTTTTAATTTCATCAATATCTAGGGAAAATTCAGCCATACTATCACCATTAATTTAAATAATCAATACCTGTTTTATCTATTATAGATGTAAAATTATCTATTACTTTTCCATCTTTTATAATTTCCACATTTACATGGTCCGGATTAGGTTTTTTAAATGTGGTATAATAAGCAAAGCTTATCGGATAATCAGTATCATAATAAACATTTGCCAAAGTTTCTGTTTCCTGACCAATCTGTGTATTATTTTCATCCATATAAACTGTTCTGATGTTATATCCTTTCAAATCTGAAGGGACTTTGTTAAATATTGCTTCTGTATATAGGCTATATGATTTTTTACTTGAACCGTCTGAATCCCAACCGTTAACGTCTGTAATGGTCAGGTCAACTTCATGCTTTGGAGTGTCATCAGCTTGATTATTATGATTTCCGCCACCGAACCCCATTGAAATAACCACACCTGCACCTACTATAATAACAATAGCTATCAGCACCAGAAAAATTTTTCCGTCTGAAAATATTCCTGAACTGCTTTTGGAACTTGTTGAATTAAGCGAATCCTTTCTGAAAAAATCATATCCGCAATTGGCACAGAAATGTGCTTCCTGAGGAACAGATTCACCGCATTCCGGACATTTTTTAGACATTTCAATCACTCTTTATAATCTTTAACGGAACCTATCAGGTCTTCCATATCATCCAATAAAACCTGCACTTCCTGTTTGGAATCGGAATCGGTACTTATATTGATTACCAGTTCATTTGTCAAATCTTCAATCTGGTCAATTATTCTTTTCATTGAATCTATTTTATTTTCAACCTCTTTTCTGATTCTTGGTGTGTCTTCAGCAGCCAGTTTTATAATATTTAATGCTGTATCTGCCTGAGAATAAAACAAATCATTGCATTTGTCAATCATCAGGATAAACCTGTCATATGTAATCTGAGGAGGCTTGAACTTTTTAGCTACCAGTTGTCTTGCTACATCCTCTTTAACTTCAAACAATACCTTAAGATTATTTATTTCAACCTCATACTGTTTGAGTGATTCAAGATGCATTTCCTCATCAATATCCACAGTGACTTTTTCATCACCTTTATCTGCTTTAGATGTATCTCTCTTTTGAGATTCAGCAGTATCTTTAGCGCGATAAGTCTTCAAATTGAATGCACGGTATGCATAAAGTATAGGAACTATGAATAAAACAAGAATTATCACTGAAAAAAAGAGATTCCTATTAAAAAGAATAGGAAGAGATATGGACAGTAAAATTACATAGTAAAGACCTAAAAGCCATGGTAGAGATTCATGAACTAAAAGCATATCTGAAAGATCACCAAAACCTCTCTTTAAGCGTATTTGTGAAGCTGCCTTTGATTCAGGTGCATACTGCATTATCTCGTCATCACTAAGAATGCCTTCGCGAGGCTCTACGATGTATTTTATCTCAGATAATGTTTCTACACAGCTGATTAATTTTCCTTCACAGTCATATGCTTTGGAATCCTTGAAAGTTAAAGGAGTTGTTAATCTTTTAATCTCTTGCGCTTTGGTAATTTTACCGGACATTTTTAGAAAGTCTCCAATGATTATCAAATTATATATTTATATAATCTGCTTTTAAATTTATGTATTTAACTTGATACTAATCATCGAATTCTTTTTCAAGTATTATTGTTACCGGACCGTCATTGAGCAAGTCAACTTTCATATATGCTCCGAAAACACCGGTTTGGACTTCAACATATTCCCTGCACTTTTCTACAAAGTAATCAAAAAGCTCTGTTGCCTTATCAGGTGCAAGGGCTCTGTGAAATGAAGGCCTGTATTTTTTGACTTTGCCGTATAGGGTAAACTGAGGAACCAGCAGGAGCTTTCCTCCAATATCCAGTACTGATTTGTTCATTTTGCCTTCATCATCTGCAAATACTCTCAGCTTTGCAAGTTTACGGGCCAGATAATCGGCTTCCTTTTGAGTGTCGTTTTCACCGAAACCTACCAGCGCCATAAGCCCCTCATCAATTTTACCTGTGACATCACCGTCTACTTTAACGCTTGCGTGTGTTACTCTCTGTACTACCAGTTTCATTTTGCAAATTCTCCTAAGAAATTAACGGGTTCTCCTTTTTTGGATCGGTCATAATATTCTGCTGTAGCTGAAAACAGTGCATCACCGGCGGAATTTAGTGCAGTTTCACAGGAATCCTGAATTACTCCAATTATAAATCCGACTGCAACAGCCTGCATGGAAATGTCTGGAGATATTCCGAACAGTGAACATGCCATAGGAATCAGTAGAAGTGAACCTCCGGCCACACCTGATGAACCGCATGCTCCCAGGGTAGAGATTATACATAATATGACTGCCAAAGGAAATGCCACATGGATTCCTATAGTGTTACATACCGCAAGGGTCATTACCGTAATTGTCACTGCGGCACCTTCCATATTAATGGTTGAACCCAAAGGAATGCTTATTGAATAAAAATCCTTGTCAAGGCCCAATTTACTGCATAATTCCATATTTACCGGAACATTGGCCGCTGAACTTCTTGAGAAAAATGCAGTGATTCCGCTTTCTCTAAGGCATGTCAATACCAAAGGATAAGGATTTCGTTTTAGTGCAAATCCTGCTATTAAAGGATCTGTAACAAATGCAACAAATCCAATGCATCCTACTAAAAGTAAAATCAGCTGCCCGTATTGTGTAAATATTCCTATTCCACTTTCAGAAACTGACTTGAAAACAAGCCCCATAATACCGAAAGGAGCACACTGAATTACAGCACGCACCACACGGGTAATCGCTTCTGCAAGGTCATCCAATACATCTTTTGTGCTGTCCCTACCAACATTTTTAATTGCAATACCTAATACTACTGACCAGAAAAGTATTCCAAGATACTCACCTTCAGCCAGAGACTTGATAGGATTTTGGAAAATGTTTAAAAGCAGATTTGATACTATTTCTCCAAGTCCGCCCGGAGTAGTGGCAGTACTTGCTGCAGACAAATGCATAGTAACCGGAAACATGTAACTTCCGATAATAGCCACCATAGCTGCCAAAAATGTACTGAACAAATACAGAACTATAACTGTCTTAAACCTTTGTGCAATACCGCTTTTTGCCTTTGAAATTGCTGAGGTAACCAGTACAAATACCAAAATCGGAGCAATTGCCTTAAGTGCACTTACAAACAAATCACCCGGCAATCCGATTATCGAATATTGCGGAACTAAAATTCCTAAAACTGCCCCTATAATCAATCCAATAATAATTTTTAAAATTAAACTTGATTCTGTCCATTTTTTAACAAAACTCAACAAATCCATAATTTCATCTACTTATTCAAATTATCCATAACGATATCGGTAGTCTCTTTGATAGCTTCTGCAGCTTCCTTGAATTCATGAAGTTCAAAATCATTCATATGAATAGGTACAATCATTGCAATACCGTTTTTGGATAGTACTGCCGGAACTCCAATAGAGACATCATGTACATCTGCAATTTCTCCTTCAAGATATGTTGAAACTGTCAGTATTTTATGAGAATCAGTGATTATTGTTGAAATTAAATTTGCAATAGCAAATGCCGGACCATATTCTGTGGCGCCTTTTTTTGAAATGATTGTATTTCCCGCTTTTTTGAGTCTGTTTACCAGTCTTGGAACTTCCATATCAACAGCACGTACGAAATACTTCAACGGAATACCACCGATTGTTGTTGAACTTAAAAGAGGAACCATATGATCTCCATGTTCGCCTATAACACGTGTATGCACTTCAGAACTGTTGATGTTGATTTGTCTTGAGAAATAAGCTTTAAGCCTTAATGAATCCAGGTGGTTTCCGATACCTATTACCTTGGTTTTCTTAAATCCGGAAGCCTTATATGCAACGGTTGTCATTACATCAACCGGATTGGTTGCAACCATTATGATTGAATCCGGTGCATGAACTGAAATCTGGTGAGCATATTCGGCTACGATCTCAGAATTAGGAATTGCCAAATCACGTCTGTTCATCCCCTCTTCACGGTGAACTCCAGCAGTAATAAGCACAATTTCTGAATTTTTCAAATCATTAAAATCATCAGTCGGTGTTAATTTACAGTCTATATCTTCAGCTGCCAGCGCATCATACATATCAAAAGTTTCGCCTTTAGCCTTATCCACACTTTGGGGCCTTGCAAAAAATACTATTTCATCAACAGTATCCGCCCTTGCTAGGGTAAATGCAACATTTTTTCCAATTATTCCTGTTGACCCCATTATACTTACTTTTACCATATCTTAATATTAGTTTTTATAATAAAAATAGCTTACGAGCTTGAAAAAATTCTAAATATCTTTTAAAATATTTAAATTAATTTAAACAAAAGATATCAAATTCAATTTTTTTAAAATTTTTGTTAATAAATATAAAATGTTTTATACTATTAAAACTAATCTTTAAACAATTAGAGAGTTGATTATATGGTTGATGAAGAACTTAAACTTGAAACAAAATGTTATGATGCCAACGAATACGGATACCTTTATGGACTGAACAGAAAGATTCCCGATGAAGAATTTGAAAAGGTAAAACCCTATTTCAGAAAATTCAAAAGAATGGACTTTGTTGAAGGAAATGTTCAGGTAACCGGAAGGCCTGAAGGATGGAGATGCCTTGAAAAGGATGTCAGCAAAGTCGAAGAAATACTTGGAATAACAAACACCCTTGAAAAAAGACAAAACAAAGTAAAGGAAACTTTTGCAGACCCTATTAAAAAAGCAAACCTTAAGGACAAATCCTATGAATGGCTTACAATGCTTTTTAAAAGCGGTACACGTCCCGAACAGGACCTCTCAAGACTTGCAGTTCATTCCACAAAAATATATGATCCCCAGGACAGCTTTAAAAATGGAGCTAAAGACGGCGAAGGTGAATTATTCATATATACTCCTCACGGAATGTGGTATATCATCAACAATTGCGGAGAGTATTCTGATTTAAGCCTTAATAATGTCCAGTCACCTCACGGAGGAGCTATCGGCTACAGGCTCATGTATGAGGATCTCGTTGACAGGCTGATTAGAATCTACACTGAAGAAAATGAATACACCGGTGAAAAATTATACTGATTTTTCACCTAATTTCTAAACAGAAGATACAGTGAAACTGCAAAAAGCACCACAACAACAACTATTGCCAGAATCCAGTTTACAAATGCATATATTAATGCTCCAAGCAAAAAAATTGCCAGATATATCAAAACACCAATATTGCTTTTGTGATATATCGAATTGATTCTTCCGATTGAATTGTTATCAAGCTTTAAACCGCAGCCAGCACAGATTTTTTCCTGTGGAGAGATAATCTTGTTACAGTTAGGACATCTTTCTACTGACATATTATATAATTATACATTCAAATTAATTAAATATTTTATAGTTAAAAAATAAAAATGTAACATGATTATTATAGGTGGTTTAATTTTATGCAAAAAATAGTAAATGCACATTGTCACATATATCCTGAAAAAATAGCAGATAAAGCAGTAACTGGAATTAGAGACTTTTATGATTTGGATATGTCACTGAACGGAAAATTGGATGATTTGATAAGAGACGGAAATACAGTTGGAGTAACACACTATCTGGTGCATTCAGTTGCCACTACTCCAAAACAGGTCAAATCAATTAATGAATTTATTGCAGAATCCGTGAATACGCATCCGGATTTGTTTACAGGTTTCGGAACACTTCACCCAGACAGCGAAGACATCCAGGGCGATTTTGATTATCTGATAGAGCTTGGACTTAAAGGAGTAAAACTGCATCCTGACTTTCAGATGTTTGCAATGAATGAAGAAAAAGCATTCAGAATCGGAGAAGTTGTAAGCAAAGGCAATGTTCCTATGCTTGTTCACTGCGGAGATTTCAGATACAACTACTCAAATCCTGAACAGATTAAACCCTTCCTTGACAAGTTTCCAGACATTACATTTATCGGAGCTCATTTTGCAGGATGGAGCATGTGGGAGGAAGCTACCGAAAAGCTTGCCGGAACTCCAAATCTTTATGTGGATTTAAGCTCAAGTCTTTATGACCTTACACCCGAAACTGCCTTAAGACTGATTCATGCATATGGTGCTGACAGAGTTCTGTGGGGAACCGATTATCCTATGTGGGAATCTGAAAGCGAAATGGAATACTTTAACAGGATTGATCTCACAGATGAAGAAAGGGAACTGATTTTATACAAAAACGCTTCCAAACTTTTAGGACTCGAATAATCAACAAATTACCATCACCAGAAATTAAAAATGTTTTAATAAATACGAACAAATTTTTTACATAATCACAATTTATATCACAAAACCACTTAAAAAACTATAAATTTTTCATATTTTTTCTTTCTCAAAATTAATTGATATTACCTACTTTTAATTTAAATTTAGTATTTATTGCATTTAACAGTTAAAGTTTGTCTAAACAAAATTTTAAGCATTTTAAAAAGATTTATATATTAAAAAAGACCAAATATTTATTTGCAATGTAGATGTTTTTAGTTTAATTATAATTTTAGGAGGCACACTATGACTACCTCAAACCCGATACAAATAATATTAAACGATAATAAAACAAACCAGCAGATGGTCGGAATTGACATCATTAAAAGTCCAATGAAATATGAAATTCTCGACCTGCTTAGACACGACGAAATGAACTTCGAAGAAATAGTTGAAAATACATCTAAATCCAAAGCCAGCGTATCTATGCATCTAAGGGATTTACGCGAAGAAGGGATTGTGAACTATAAAGCAGACCCCCGCGACAATAGAAAAAAGATTTTCTATTTGAATGCCGATTTTTTAGGATCAATTGATTCTAAACAAATCAAGAAAAACTATAAAAACCAGACTAAATTATTGATAGACGAGTTTATTCAACAGGGCGAAATAAACTACGTTACATTGCTGACCCATACCTTCAAATCCATTTTAATGGAATACGGGATGGATATTTCCCCAATTTTGCAGAAAATCGGAAATTACATTGGCGAATACCTGTTCAGCCAATTATACGACGAAAATCTGGAAAACTTCCTGGACAATATATCCCTATACTGGAGAGAAAATAATTTAGGCGAAATACAATTCGATACTGAAAACAAAATACGAATAACTTGCATAGATTGTTTTGAATCATTCAATTTTCCAAAATCAGGACTGCCTATATGCAATCTGGAAAAAGGAATGCTAGAAAAACTTTTCAATAGCTATTTCAAACTCGATTTAAACATTGAAGAAGTTAAATGTTATTCAATGGGCGATGGAAAATGTGTTTATGAAATTCAACCCTAAAATAGTTAAACCAATAATGAGGCGGAAAAAAATGACTACTCTTAAAGACATACTAGAAAAAAACATTGCCGATGTCAAAAAAGCGCAACTGATTGGAATAATCCTTCAAGAGCAAGGATTTAAATGTTTTGTTGAAGTTGATTCAAAATACATCAGAATTGAGGAACTTAAAAATCATCATAGCCTTACAAAAGAAAATCTCAGTACCATACTTGAACTAAAAGACATTGAAATTGCAAAATTGAGAACTGAAATAGGGATGTTTAATATTTTCTACATCCCTATCTCTTCATGAAAGCATTGACTGCTGGCGGTGTCAAAAGCCCGTCAGCAATCATTTTATAAACTTCATCCCAGCTGAACCATCCATATTCATCATGTTCTCTGCTGATTTTAACATCACTGCTTTTGCATGTAACCTTCATAATCAGCTGAATTGATTTTATCTCTTCAGAGGTTTTGCATGCTGTATAATCATTTCTAACTACATTATACAGTGATTCAATATCCACTTCAAGGCCTGTTTCCTCAAGGTATTCCCTTCGAAGAGCGTCATCAAAATATTCGCATTTTTTAACCTTGCCCCCGGGAATTTCCCATTTACCTGCATCATGAGCTGATTTGGATCTTATTTTTAAAAGCAAAACCTTACCTTCAAATTCGCATATTCCTCTAACGGCAAGTCCCCACATAGTCATCATAATACCACTCAAAAAACAGTTTAGATAATCTCCAAGACAATACTCAGAACAAAAAAAATAATTAAGGGATGAAATCCCTTATTTCATAGCTTTCTCAACAGCAACTGCAACAGCTACAGAAGCTCCGACCATAGGATTGTTACCCATTCCAATCAATCCCATCATTTCCACGTGAGCAGGGACGGAAGATGATCCAGCAAACTGTGCATCTGAGTGCATTCTTCCTAAAGTATCTGTCATACCGTATGATGCCGGTCCTGCAGCCATGTTGTCAGGGTGGAGTGTTCTTCCTGTTCCTCCTCCTGATGCGACTGAGAAGTATTTTTTGCCCTGCAAGATACATTCTTTTTTGTATGTTCCGGCAACTGGATGCTGGAAACGTGTAGGGTTTGTTGAGTTACCTGTAATTGATACGTCAACTCCTTCAAGATGCATGATAGCTACTCCTTCACGTACATCATCAGCACCATAACATCTTACTTTTGCCCTTTCACCATCAGAATAAGCTTTTTCCTTAACTACTTTAACTTCGCCGGTAAAGTAGTCAAATTCAGTTTCAACATGAGTGAATCCGTTGATTCTGGATATGATTAATGCTGCATCTTTTCCAAGACCGTTCAATATTACTCTTAAAGGTTTTTCTCTTACCTCATTTGCAGAGTTTGCAATACCGATAGCTCCTTCAGCAGCTGCAAAACTTTCGTGACCTGCAAGGAATGCGAAACATTCACTTTCATCACTTAAAAGCATTGATGCAAGGTTTCCGTGTCCTAATCCTACTTGCCTGTCATCAGCTACACTTCCAGGAATACAGAATGCCTGAAGACCTTCACCTATTGCCTTTGCAGCTTCAGATGCTTTGATGCATCCCTGTTTTATAGCTATTGCAGCTCCAAGAGTGTATGCCCAGCAGGCATTTTCAAAACAGATTGGCTGAACGCCTTTGACAATTTCATAAGGGTCGAATCCTTTGTCAAGACAAATCTGTTTAGCTTCCTGGAGGTCTTTTATGCCATATTTTTCTAAAACCGGAGTGATCTGGTCAATTCTTCTTTCATAACTTTCAAATAAGCTCATTTTATTCACTCCTCGGATCTATTTTTTTAGCTGCATCATCAAATCTTCCGTACTGGCCTGTTGCATTGTCAATAGCTTCCATAGGGTCAACACCTTCTTTGATTTGATCAAGCATTACGCCTAAGTTAATGTATTTGTAACCTATAATTTCATCATCGCTGTCAAGGCCTATTTCTGTAATGTATCCTTCTGTAAGTTCAAGATACCTTGGACCTTTTTCTTTGGTTGAATATATTGTTCCTACCTGGCTTCTGTGACCTTTTCCCAAGTCTTCAAGTCCAGCACCGATTTGAAGACCTCCTTCAGAGAATGCTGACTGAGTTCTTCCGTATACAATCTGGAGGAACAGTTCACGCATTGCAGTGTTGATTGCATCACAGACCAAATCGGTGTTCAATGCTTCAAGAATTGTTTTTCCAACAAGAATTTCACCAGCCATTGCTGCTGAGTGAGTCATTCCTGAACAACCTAATGTTTCTACCAATGCTTCTTCTATTATACCCTC
Organism: uncultured Methanobrevibacter sp.; assembly: GCF_900314615.1. Lineage (NCBI taxonomy): Archaea > Methanobacteriati > Methanobacteriota > Methanobacteria > Methanobacteriales > Methanobacteriaceae > Methanobrevibacter > uncultured Methanobrevibacter sp. The sequence continues at coordinate 26,190 of NZ_OMWA01000019.1, forward strand.
TTTAACATTTAAAGTTAATTTACAACATCCTTGCTGCGGTGCGCACCAGCCGATACCGTGAGTGAAACCTGAAATATCAGATACTTCTTTTGCTTTAACCCATTTTCCTTCTTCAGGAATTGGAGCAGGGTCATGATTTGCACCTTTTCTAACAAGACACATATTTTCAATTTCTGTTGAATATATCATCTTCTTTCTCCAAATAATTTTTACTGTTTTAATATATCTGGTTTTTAATTAAAGTATTTTTGCAAACTTCCCGATGTTAAATATATTTAACATAAATATTAAGTATAATGAAAATTATAAGTTTTTTTGGTGATAACATGGATTTCATATTAGTTTTAGCAAATATTGAACCAAAAGAAGGTTGTCAAGATAGTATTATAGAAGTTGCCGATGAATTGATATTTGAAACCTTACAGGAAGAAGGTAATATTGATTATAAACTTTTAAAATCTATAAATGATGATTGTTTGACATTTGTTGAAAAATGGGAATCATTAGATGTTCTTAAAAGACATATGGCATCCCCTCACTTTTTAAACTTCGGCGAAGAAAGTGAAGAATTTATCAAAAATATGACTATTCAAGTTATAGGTGCTGATGAACTCAGCCTATAATTCTATTTTTTATTTTATAAATGTAGATAATCAAATTCAAATTTTTTAATTTAAACTATTTCTTTTATAATTTTAATGAAAGATTCATTTAAACTGATAAGTTTTATATTAACTATTAAAATTATCAATTACTTCTTTTAGAATTGGATAATGGAATTTACAGAAAAAAATAAGAAGATGAAAATTTCATCATTAATTTACGGTAATGCAGTCATTAGGACAAATTGCCATGCATACCTTGCAGCTCCTGCATACCTGTGCGTCACGGACTGTTGAAACCTCATCGACAATCATCAAAACATTGTTAGGACATGCAATGGAGCATTTCTCACAACCATCACATTCATCAGTGTTAATGTCAATGTGGCAATCCTCAACTACTTCTTCAGTTTTATCTTTCTTGTTTCTTTTAAAAAATGAACCTAAACCCATATCAGTCACTCTCTTTTGATTTGTTTTCATTCAGTTTCTCTTCCAGTTTCTCAATCCGTTCTTCATATTTTTTTAAGGAAGTTTTTAACTCTTCAAGTTCAGTTTCAGGATCTTTATCATCGTCAGATTCCTCATCTCTTGTTTCAGATATAACCAGCTTAAAGAGAATTATTCCGACAACAGCTGCAAATGCCATAGGTGCATAGATATTAAGGATTATAGGAATACTTTCTACTCCGCAGCAGACGATAATCATCAGCATTTCAAAACCAATAAATAAAAACATTAGAATTGCTGATTGGTGAGTTCTTAAAAATCTTTTTCCATTCCAGATATATACAGCACTTGAGAGAAATCCGCAGATGACTGTTGAAATAGCACATGGAACAACAGTAAGGCCTCCCAGACATAATCTTAAAGCACCACAGAGAAAAGCCGTTGGAATTCCTACAATAGGTCCTCCGAACATTCCTGCCATCATTACAGTCATAGTCCTCACATTAGATGAATAACTTCCATAATCCAGAGACATGAATGTTGCAAGAAAGCCCAACATCAAGAAAAATATCATACAGAAAATTTTATCCCTGCGAGTGTAGTCACGGACAATAAGAGATTTCATAAATTTCAGCCTGATTGCTAAAATCAAGATAATCAGAACAATTGCCAAAATCATGAACATATCAACGAAAGGTTCCAAAGAGAGAAAATCATTAGCTATTGAATTAAAATATGATACTGACAGACCCAACATACCCATTATGAGAAGATATCCTATTTCATATAATGCACTGTCACCCAATGACCTTAATCTTGGCAGTCTTGAAGATATAAAACCGAATATGATTAGAACTGAAGCTATTGTAGCGTAATTTTCCAAATCAGAAATAGAAAATTGAAAAACATTTTTTGAAGATTCTAAAATTATAATTACCCATAATGCCACATTCACTATCAGCAGCAGCAGATAGGTTAACTTAATTTTATTGTCCAGCTTGTTAATAGTCTTCATATGATATCCTCATAATCAAAAGTCAGTTAATATTAATTTAATCAAACAACTATTTAAAAAATTTTATTTGAACAATAAATTTTTTAAAAACATTGATAAATTGTAAAAAAAATAGTGAAAAATAATTTAAAATAAAAAAAAGAAATAAGTGATTTTGGTCACTTATTTAACAGTAATTTTAACCTTTTTAGTTACTTTATTGAAATTGGAGTTTCCGGAATATGTAACAACAGCTGTGAAAGCTCCTTTTTTAGTTAATTTGGTAAGTTTAAATGTTGCCTGTCCTTTTGTGTTTGTAGTAGCCTTATATGTTTTACCGTTGACTTTTATGGTGATTTTCTGTTTTTTATAAACTTTGTTTTTATTTGTTTTTAAGGTAACCACGTATTTTTTGGTCTTATCTTTAACTTTAAAGGTCTTTTTAGCTGCAGTTAATTTCGGAGTTGCCTTTTTAACTACAACTTTAACTGTCTTTGTAATTCCGTCAATATTGTCTTCGCCGGCATAGGTTATTTCTGCATAATAGGTTTTTGCACCTAATGATGCAGGAACTGTGATTTCAGCATCTCCTTCACTTGAAATTACAGCAGGATAAACTTTATTGTTCAATTTGACAGTTATAATACTTCCGGCCAGAATATTGCCTCTGGTATCTTTCAGTGTCATGACAATCTTTTTGCTGGTTCCGTAAGTGGTTGTAACACCTGAAGCTGTTAAAACAGATGCAATTCTGTAAACTGTAAATGGAGTGGATTTTGAAACTGGATTGTATGCATCATTTCCATTATAGGTAACTTTAACCTGATATTCACCAGGGTCAATACCGTCAAGTATACATTCTCCGCCTTCGAGTGGAATTTCATAAAGTTCTCCATTATCAAATACAAATTCAACAACACCTGTAGCTGCTTTCGGTAAAACAACTTTTAAAACATTTACTCCATCCTTTTTAACTACAGATACATCAAATGTTGGAGTTGATTTTGTAATAACCAGTTTGGAATCTTTGATTTCTCCGGTAACAGGATTTACAGCAGATACAGTATATTCGCCTTTATCCAAAGTAGGTTCGAAAGTTGCAATACCTTCGCTGCTGGTTGTTTGTTTGTATTCCTGATTACCTACTTTAAATGTAACCTGAGTATTTTTGATTAGATTACCGTTAGTGTCCCTGAATTCCGCACTCAATTTTGAGTATGAAACATCTTCAGTACTACTTGTGACAGTAATTGTCGATTTTACAGTAATTTCAGAAAAAACAGTCTTATCGTCGAAACTGCAGTATACACTGTAAGTTCCAGGGTTTAATTTTTCATTAAGTGTAGCAACACCCCTACTGTCAGTTGTAATATTATATACTTTATCAGCGATAGTCACGGTTACAGTTTCACCGCTGACAGGGTTATTGAAGTTAGTTAAAGTAACTGCGAATTTTTCAGAACCACCATAATATTTTGTTACTATTGGGGCAGTTATTGTGTAGTTTGTATGCTCATAAGTAAAATTCATAGTCTCTGACATAATATTGTTGAAGTTAGGATCTCCGATATAATTCGCATATACATCATATGAACCTTCATCAAGAACGATTAATGCAAGTATTGCTTGACCTCCTTCAATAATAGTGACATACTTATTTGACCCCATAGTAAATATAACATTACCGACTGCAGAAGTCTGTGTGAAACTAGCAGTTATAAATACAGAATCTCCACGTTTGGATTTAGAAATTGAAAGTGTAGGAGTTGTTTTAAAGATTGTTATCTTTGACTGTTTTTTCTCACCGTTGTACAGGTTTACAGCTGTAACAGTGTGAGTTCCGACAGGCAGGTCAACATCTGCACTTGCATATCCGTATTCATCAGTGACTGCTCCATATTCTTTTCCGTTAACAATGAATTTAACATCTTTATTTTCCAGAGGTTTTAAATCAGTTCCGACATAATAGTTGAAAGTTGCCTCTACTTTGGAATCTAAATACTGACCGCTTAAATCATCCATATCAATTGTGGATTCAACGAAAAGATATTTCATTAATGACTGACCTTTGTATTCAAATAATACCACATATTCACCCACTTCCAAATCAGGTCTGAAAATAGCTTGTCCATTTTCATCAGTTGTAGCATTATATTTTATATTTCCTATTGTTGCATAAACGACTTCGCCTTTGACACCAACCCATTTTACTTTGCCATTTTCAGTTTCTTTTTTAAGTATAGTAGCTATAGTTCCTGCACTGCCGTAATAACCTAAAAAATCACTTGAAGATAATGTATATGGATTTTCGGTGACTGAAAATTCTCTTGTGTCTGAAGAAACTTTAAAGTTGCCGTCACCTGAAAAAATTGCAGATACTGTATAATCTCCGTTTGCAAAGGCATTGGCTAGTGTATAACTAGCATAAGCAACAATCCTATTTTCATCATTTATACGTGTATAATTGGCATTAGCTTTATACACTTTATCCCCAATAACGAAATTGACATGAGGATTATTTTTTTCGAAACGTGTCATTACAGTAAGAGTTGCATTAGTATCAATAAATGCGTTAAATGTGACTGAAGAACCTGACTGAGTAATTGAAAGTATACATGATGTATCTACAGGCATTATATCCAATAGGAACTGTTTTTTCTCACCGGTGACAGGGTTTGAAACTGATACTAAATATTTGGACACTGGTAAGCTAACTTTAGAGGAAGCTCCACCTGCAGCATCAGTGATTGCATCAGCTTTAGTGTTAAACTGAGCATTTACTCCATAAAGATCAATATCGAATGTAACTTTTGCATTTGTAAGAGCATTACCGTCAGTATTTAAAAAGGATGCTGAAATTTGAGAATCACCATATTCCTGAGTGAGATCATTGGTAACAATTGTTGATAAAACTGTGAATTTGGATGTTGCAACTTTTCCACCATATACAGCAGAAATCTGATATGTTCCAACAGTCAAGTTCAAATCACGGACAATCTGACCGTTAGCATCACTTTTTGCTACAGTGTATTCTTTTCCATTTACTAAAATTCTAACATTTGCACCGCTTAAAGCTTTACCGTCGTTAGTTAATGTAACTGCATAATTTCCAGATGCTCCATAGAATTTAGATACATCATTTGCCTGAATAACTAAATCTGCCTGAGGAGTTTTGACTACATTAGCCTGGAATTTTATGACATTGGAAGTCACTCTACTGGATTTGAATTGAGCTGAAATATCATATGTTCCTTCTTTATCAAAGGAGATGTTTAAAACAGCATTTCCGTTTTCAACTTTGGCAAAGTAACTTTGACCGTTGATTGTGAATTCTACAAGACCGTCAATTGGATGGTTTACTCCATCAACAACATAATTTTGAGGAAGATTTAATTGAATATTGACTAAATCATTAACGTTAATGCTGCTGAAAGGATTGGAGCCTCCACCTAACTGGTCTACATCGATGGATATTTCATTTAAACTTTTTGAACGGGCGAATGCTTTTATACAAGCTACACCCTGAGCATTTTTATATAAATCATTCCAAGTAGAACCATCGGTACTGAAAAATGAAATGTCTTCACAGGAAATTATATTATCAATACCTTTTGCTGTACAAAGTGGGAAGTAAACCTGTCCTTCATTGAAAATCTTGATTGCAATTTCGAATGTGTCTCCTTTTTTCAAATTAACTTCTTTATCAAACGGAATTGTATAATATCCTTTATAATCAGAGGAGCCGTTCTGTGAAGTTACAAGTTCTCCGTTCAGGTAGACATAAGCTGTGAAATTAGTAGGTTCATCAAAGTATGTTGAAAATGCAGACAATATTTCATCATTTTTAGCAGTGAACTTATTTTTTATATAAACTACGCCACCAGACAAGCTATGAAAATCGCTTTTTCCTGCAAAATCATACTGGTATACATTGCTGTACTCTCGCTCATCATCAAAGATGAATGTATAACCGTAGCTGATAGGCTGCTGGTAGGAAAGGTATCCGTAACCGTTATATCCCCAATCGGAACCCCAGCTGTTTTTAATTATCCATGCACCAAGTGCCTTATTTCCTAAAAAGTCACTACTGGTGAATTCATCATCCCATCCGACAATGGTAACTGCGTGACCCTGATTTGCAGATAAATCAATACCGATTGAAACAGCACCATATTTCAATACTGCCTTTTTGATTTCGTCATTGTCATAGAAATTTTTCCGCTCAGGCAAAATGCAGACATTCTGAACATGGATTAAAGAATCAAATATTTTAGATATTGCTGAGTGATCATCATAAACATCATATTCGTCATATATCGGACCGAACCAGCTTGCAAGATAAGCTATAAACATATAGAGGTTTCCACCGTTGTTTACTCCAGCATCCAAATCAAACAGGGAATATTCTGACATCAGGTTTTTAACGTTTTCTTCAGAAAAATCATAAGCAATTCCGGTTGCTTTTTTAATGCATGCTTCCAATGTGGCAATACCTGAAAATGCCCAACAGTTTCCTCCCTGAATCTGGTCTTTGACCGGAGTAATATATCCGTATTTTCTTGAATCGTAAAATGTTGGTATAACTTCAATTGATTCCGGTGAGAATTTAATTACAGGAACTGATTCATAATAATCAATATTATAAACATTTCCATATACTAAAAGAACATAAGTGTTATCATAAGTGTTTCCATTTTCTGTGACCTTAACATTATCTCCGTCAATAAATACGATTACTCCTTCATCAGCTTTTGAATCGACAAACTGGTTGTTTGATAATTCGAATGAATCTGAAAATCTGTTAAATATGCTTCCTCCGGTTTCAGCCTGGGTTTTGTTGAAGATATTTTTTGAAAGGACAATGTTTCCGTACATATTGTAGATAGAACCGCCGTAATATTCAGCATGGTTATTTATGAATTTGGTATTGGTAACTGTTGAATTAGATTTTAAGTTACAGATTGCTCCTCCAAAATCGGAATAACCGTCTGTGAATGTGGAATCAGCAATATTTAATGTTATTCCAGTGGAATATATTGCACCACCTGCATCACCTAATGACTTATAATTAGTAAATATGACATTGTTGATGTCTAATCTGCCTGAAAATGCAGCAATTACACCACCGAAACTATTAGATTGAGATTTAGTAAACTGAGAATCTTTCAAATACAGGTCAGTTGAATTGGAATATATTACACCACCATATTTGGAATTAGTAAGTTCAAATGAGGACTTAATAATTTTGAAATTGGATTTAATACTGTAAATTGCACCTCCAAAGTTGCTTGCAGTGGAATTGTAAAATTTACAGTTTTGAATGTTTGCAATAGTATTATATGCAGCTATAACTCCACCTGACAATGCAATATTGTTTTTAAAATCACAATTTGTTAAATTTAAAGTAGTCTTTTTATTTGAAGGAGTGTCACAGATAATTACTCCACCATATGAAGAATCATAGTATTTGGACACATATGAATAAGACAAACTTGGCATATTATCAGGATTAAAACCTACACTGTCCTGGAATACAACATTCTCAGCTATCAGATTAGCCTGATTGTTAATGTGAACACCTATCATTGTTAAGTTTTTCAAAACAAAATAAGAATTATCAGTAACAGTAAAATCAAACTTGTGTGATAAGCCAGACTGCAAAATAGTATTTTCGGAACCTATAAATGTTGTCGGATATTTTGAAGAAGAATAAATTGAGTTTGCCTCAGAAATAGTATACACACCATCAGCGAAATAAACTGTATCACCGTAATTTATCCTGTCAGCTTTATAAACTTTATATGGATTTGATTGGGAACCATCTCCATCACTACTAGCAGATGCATCAAAGTAAACCGCAGAAGTGGACAATGAACTGCTTGCCTGCAGATTCGTATCATTTACATCATTTCCGGTTACTTGAAGCACCTGTACATCTGTTTCATCTGTTATGTCATTTGCAAAAACGCCTGAGACTGTAAACATCAGACATATTACCATGCAAATTAATAACATTATCTTTTTACTTTTCATTAAAAACACCGGAATTTTATTTGAAAATTATATTTTCTGAATATTATACACTTATTTTTGTTATTATACATATATTAATGTAATTGAAAAAAAAGCTCAAAAACCTATGTAAAAATATTATTTTTTCAAATATCAATTAAATACGGACATATGTTAGAGAAACATAATTTTAGACAATATTCAAAAAAAATCAATGAATATCAAAAAAGTAACCTAATTTTAAACTTAAGAATTAAAAAAAAGTAAATCCCAAAAAGGGATTATAAATTTTTGCTGTAAAACTCTGCAATCTTATCAAAAGGTATTACATCAGTTTTATAGTACAAATCGGTGTGGACTGCATCAGGAATAATCATCAGTTCCTTGTTGTCCCCTGTCAGTTTTGCAAATTCATCTTCTGAGAAATATCTTGAGTGAGCCTTTTCACCGTGAATCATCAAAATCGGAGTTCTAATCTCATCTGAGTATGCAATTATAGGCTGTGAGATGAATGACATGCATCCTGTTACATTCCATCCGTCATTTGAACCAGGGGATCTTGGATGATATCCTAACTCCTTGATGTAGAAGTTGTGATAGTCAACTACAAATTGAGGCAAATCGTCAGTGAGCTCTTTAATTACTCCACCTGCCCTTGCATATTCGCCGTTTTTATAGTCTTCAGTCCTCTGATTGTTTAAAGCCACTTTCATTTCATATCTTGCATCTGCATTGTCATCTGCATCATAGTATCCTTTTGCGTTGATACGTGTCATGTTATACATTGTTGATGTTACAGTTGCCTTGATACGTGTATCGATGGATGCTGCATTTAAGGCCATTCCTCCCCATCCGCAGACACCGCAGATTCCGATTCTTTCAGAGTCTACATCATCATGAGTTGCCAAAAAGTCAACTGCAGCCTGAAAGTCTTCAGTGTTGATGTCGGGAGATGCCATAAAACGAGGATGGCCACCGCTTTCACCGGTAAATGAAGGGTCAAAAGCTATTGTTAAAAATCCATATTCAGCTAAAGTCTGTGCATATAAACCTGAAACCTGTTCTTTAACAGCACCGAATGGTCCGCAGCATGCAACAGCTGGCAGTTTACCATCTGCATTTAAAGGTTTGTACAAGTCTGCAGCTAATGTAATTCCATATCTGTTAACAAAGGTTACCTTTTCATGATGTACTTTATCGGATTTTGGAAATACCTTATCCCATTCTTCGCATAATTCTAGTTTTTCACATTTCATAATTATCACTTACATTTTAATTTAGGAGAGATAATATTTAAAATGTTGTATTTTACAACAAATTATAAATAATAAAAAATAACAAGAACGCAGCAATATTGAAATTAAAGAGTTAAATTGACTTTAATTAAAACAAATCTTTTATATAATACTTATTACAAATTTTTAAGCAATAATATGGTTTAAATATGAAAATAAAAAGTTGGTGATTAAATGAGTATTGAAAATCAGAAAAACCGTGATTTGTTTTTAAAAATTTGTTTCATGTATTTCTTGAATAATATATTAAATGTTTTAGATATAGATGAAGAAATAGACGATATTCTTCCAACAGAATTAATAACTGTCGATAAGAAAGGAAGATTAAAAATATTCGATGATTTACAAGATTTTAGAGTATCCACAAAATCAGGTAAAATCATCATATTCGAGTTCAAAAAGAATACACTTAGAAGTGATGATTTACAACAACTGTACAACTATTACAAAAGAACTTATTGTAAAGAAAAAACAGACATAATTGCAATACTTATTGTAATTTCTAAAGAGGGTAAAATAACAGAATATAAAGAACTTGATATAACATATCACCCAAGAATAATTAAAACCAAAAAAATCAACAAACAAGAAGATTTAAAAATTATTAGGGACAAATTTGAAAATAATGAAATATTGACTTCAATGCAATGCTCATTATTAATTACTTTTCCATTATTTGAATTAAATGAAAAAGAATCGAAAATCGTTGAAGAAATGTGCAATAATATCAAATTCAAAAAACATTGTATTCCAAAAGAAAAAATAGATGAAATTATCATGGCAATGTATTTAAATATTCTGGAATACATTGAACCAGACAAAATAGATAACTTGATGGAGATGATTGAAGTGACAACCAGAACCGAAGGCGTAATTGCAAAAATGAAAAGAGAAGAAAGAAATATTGGTAAAAATAATGGTATAACCCAAGGTGAAAGAAACATCATATTGGAATTGTTAAAAAAATATTCACTTACAGAAGTTTCCTCAATGATAGAAAAAGATGAAAGTGAAATAAGAAAAATAGTTGGAATAGATTAGAATTTAATCTAATCTACTTTTTTTGTTTAAAATTTTAAGCCTAATTCATAAGCTTCTTTTAATTTGTCTTCCTGTTCTTCAGCTACAATTCCTGCAGGGCCTGCTGAACCTGCATCTACATGACCAATAACTTCATATCCCATGAATGTGAATGGTGAGAATTTGGTAAGTTCAATATAATCTGCATAGGTTCCTTCAGGCTGATTTTCAGTAAATATCAATGCTGCTTTTCCGGATAAGCTTTTATCAGGGTTTTGGCCGATTGCATAGAATCTGTCAATGATCAGTTTACCTTGAGCAGTCATCTGACCGTAGTAGATTGGTGTTGCAAATATTACACCGTCAGCTGATACTAAATCATCGATAATTTTGTTTCCGTCGTCAGCTCTTACGCATTCAGGATTTTCAGCACAGTACATGCATGCTTTACATGGTGCGATATCACAGCCTTCGAGGAAGTATTTTACTACTTCGCCGCCGTTTTCTTCAATACCTTTAATCATTTCATCCATTAATACGTCGCAGTTTCCGCCTTTACGTGGGCTTGCTTGAAGTGCTACAATTTTCATTTTTTATACTCTCCGATTAATAAAGTGAACAAAATCTCACTAATTATATTTTATACAAACTTATTTAAAATATTTTTTACAAAAATTTAACCTATGAAATTATCCAAATCAAAAGTCAACACATATCTCAAATGTCCGCGTGAGTTCAAGTTTCAGTATATTGATGAAATTGAAATGAAACCGAACAAGTATATGGCACTTGGAAGCGATGTTCATCTGATAGCTGAAAAGTTTACAGACAAATTTGAGGACAATCTGGACGATGTGGATATTCAAAACGAACTGATTAAAGTTGCCAATGAATTGGATATAGGATATGGTCTTGATGAACATATTGACAATTTAGGACTCTTTTTTAAGGAAGTCTTTGTTGACAGGGACTATAAGTTATTTTCTAATGAGGAATATCTCCTTGACAAGAAAAACAGGTTTTCCGGAATCTGTGATATCATATTGGAAGATGAAAACGGAAAGCTTACTGTAATAGACTACAAGACAAGCAATTCAAATTCCTTTTCAAAGTACCGTCTGGAGCTTTGCTACTATAAGTTACTTGTTGAAAATGTCTACCACAAACAGGTAAATAAAGTTGGAGTGTTTTTTACAAAAAACGGACGTTTAAGACTTCTTGATGTATGTGAAGAGGAAAACAAGCGCAAGAATTTATGTTATTCTGAAATTGATGATGCAGTCGATACCCTTCATGAAGTACGTGAAAAAATCAACAGAAAAGAGTTTCCGGCTAAAAAACAATACTTATGCAGGTACTGTACCTACAGACACCTGTGTGATGATGAATTTTATTTTTTCCGATGAAAAAAAAGAAAAAGAGAGTTAATTTTCATTAACTCATGAAGTAAAGATTGAAAAGAATGCAATATTGCTGTAATCTCCTTTTTCAGAAGCCTCAACTATTTTTCGAGCCATATTTGCACTTTTAGATATGAATTTGGTGTAAATCTGTATAAAAAAACTAAAATTATTGAAATAATGAATAACCTTTTGCTTTTCGTATTTTCACCTCCTTTTAAATCAATCAGTAAAACATATTACAATCCATATATAAAACTTACGGAAAAGGAAGCATTTTTTAAATAAAAGCATTAAAATGAATATAATTAACTAAGACACTATTTAGTTTAGTTGTAAACTATTTAGTGAATTAGTAAACTAATTAGTCTACTAAGAAACTAATTTTTTAAAAAAAAAATAATAAAGTTTAGGAAGTGGCCTCTTCCTCAACTTCATCAAAATCGACTTTCTCACCAAGTATCCTAAGACCGATAAACATTGCTACAACACCTAGCGGAATGCAGATGAACCATGGAACACCGAATCCTGCAGGCAGGTAACCTAACACTATAGCAATTACAGCTACGAATATTGCATAGTAGATTTGTGTTTGTACGTGGTCTATATGGTTACAGCTTGTTCCCATTGATGAGAGAATTGTTGTATCTGAAATAGGTGAACAGTGGTCTCCGAAAATTGCTCCAGTCAGCACTCCACTGGTACAGACGATAGTAAAGCTCATATCACCTGAACTTACCGCCCATCCGAGCGGAATAGCCAGAGGCATAAGAATACTCATTGTACCGTATGCTGTACCAGTTGCAAAGGAAATCAATGCACCTAAAATAAAGATAAGTGTCGGTACGATAAATGCAGGTATTGAACCGCTCAGGATTCCTACCAGATAATCAGCAGTTCCGACCTCACCGATTACAGCACCGAGGGACCATGCAAGAAGAAGTATTACACCGGTAATAACGATGGTTTTCATACCGCCGATCCATTCGGATATTGCATCTTCAATGGTAAGTATCTTTTCACCGACTGCCATAACTATTGCAACGATTGATGCTAAAAGTGCAGCCTGGAAAAGTGCAACAGATGCATCTGAAGCTGACAATGCTTCAAATATACCATTGAATGATAATGGGGATGTTTTCATCAGAGTTATGAGAGCCTGATCTTCTCCGCCTAAAATTGAGGTGTATCCGCTCCAGTAAAATGCGATAAGTGCTCCTACAATCAGTGTAAGAATAGGTATGACAGCGTTCCATACTGAAAGTTTGATTCCTTCAACAGGTTTTACTTCATCAAAACCAGGTGCTTCTGCAACAACAACAGGTTCGTCATCTTTTCTGGCACGTGCCTTCTGTTCTGCCTTTTTCATCGGACCGAATTCATATAGGGTAGCTGCTGAAATTACAATAAATAAAAGGATAAATATATTGTAGAACCTATATGGTATGGTCTGCAGGAATATTCCAAAACCTGTTGCATTTGATACTCCGACTGACTGGAAACCGGCAGCGATAAGACTTATTTCAAGACCGATCCATGTTGAAATAATAGCAATACCTGCCACAGGAGCAGCAGTTGCGTCAACTACAAATGCCAGTTTCTCTCTAGATACTTTAAGTTTGTCCATTACAGGTCTCATGATTGGACCTACGATTAAGGAGTTTGCATAATCGTCAAAGAATACACATAATCCTAATAACCAAGTGAATAATTGAGCTTTTCTAGGAGTGTTGGCTCTTTTAGCAAATGAATCTGCAAGAGCTTTTGCCCCACCCATTTTTGTAATCAGCTGGATTACTCCACCGATAAGCAGACATTGAAGAATAATACCTGCATTCCATGGGTCAGCCATACAGGTGATTACCTGTGAAGCCAGATTAAGGAACGCATTTACGATAGTGGAAATGATATTGATGTCATTTGCACATAACATAAACTCTCCAACGAAAACACCTATAAACAATGATAAAATTGTTTCTTTTGTTATAAATGCCAATATAATAGCTACAAGAGGTGGCAATAATGTCAATATTCCAAATCTTACAGAATTATCGGCATCTGCAGGTGTTTGAGAAATCCATAAAGATAAAACAAAAAGAAGTATTATTGAAACAGCAACAATTAATCCCATTCTTATTTTATCATCCATCTAAAATCACACCATTTTCCTAAAAATTTATAATTCTAATTGTTATATTTAACAAATCAGTAATATAAGACAATATTAAATATTTTATGAATTACATAGTTCTATTTATTCTTTATAATATAATAAAGTTTAGTATTAATTTTAATTACTTAAATTTTGTTTAAATTTATCATTTTATTTAGATATTTTTCAAATTAATCATTAATTATTAAAATAACCATGATTTTCTATAAATTATTCAAAAATATAGTGATTATAATGGATAACATATACACAATCCGAGTGAAAAAAAATATAATAGTCCGAATAGACAAACTGCATCAAAAAAATAATTATTATATAGTTTAAATTAAATATCTTTAAATAGGTGAAAACATAATGAAAAAACTTTATGCTTTGCTTGTAATTTTAATAATTTTATACATAGGCATCAATGCCGGCGCAGGCAATCTGCCGTTTGGAGACTCAACACCGGCAACCAATGATACTTCCGCAGGAAATAATGGTGTTTCAAACAGCACTTTTCCCAATATGGACAATTTTACAAGCAACAAGGTTAATGATTCTGCAGTAAGCTATAATGATTCCAACTATAACATGACAATTTATGTTACAACACTTGATGACGGTCAGAAGGTTGAAGATATTGTTTCAAACCTGTTGAGTTCCGGACAATACACATCAAACCAGACTATTGATCAAAACGGCGTAACTGCATACTTCCTTTACAATGAAGGCGTTGAATCATACAGTGCAGACATCTACTTCAATAAAAACAATAAAAACTACGTGATTTCAGGTGACGATATCTCATATGAAGACAGTGACTACTTCATTAATCACTGCAAATATCTCATAGACACCAGCAGTTCATCAGGAGATTCCGGCGGTTTTTCAAGATGGTAATTAATTTTCATTAATTTCATCGATAATATCAATAAATTCATCGTTAAATTGCTTCAGGTAATTTAACACTATTTCTTTTTTATCCAGACCATCATTTTCATAGAAATAAGCTTCAAAATCACTGTAGTCAACCATATTCAGACAGTATTTTTCATATACATTAAGAGGATGATTATCCATGAATGTCCATCCCTTTTCAGTGATTTTGCCATTGCAGAAATATCTGTTTTCCTCCAAATACTTTTTGAGAATACTCCATTCAATATCATATGTATTTACTATTGTAAATATTGAATATTCCACCTCAATTCCCTGTGCAATTAATTTTAAGAACTTATATGCAACAAAACGAATGTCTTCACTCAATTCTACCTGATTAAAGTTTGTAAACTCCATCAGACTGTCCATCTTTTCCTCAGGGTCAAATTCAAGATTGATTCCACAGAAATGGCAGAACTTGTCATGGCTGTCAATTGGCATGCTGCAGTATGGGCATACGTCGCTGTGGGACTTTATTGAGGGCTCCACATCCTCCTTGAAAAGATATGCAAGCCTTATCATCAGAGATTCATTTACAATCATTCCGGCTTCGTATTCTTCTATCATCTGCTGCTTGATTCTCACTGCCTTTTCATGAGTTACATGGGCATCATCTATGAGAGATTCAATGTATGGTGAAAACTCATCGCCCGAACCCACCACATCCTCAATGGAATATGATTTTACCGGTAGCATGTCCTCCAAATCAAGTATTACATTCATTATCTCAACATCTCTGCTTATGAATATCTCCCTGATTTTGGAAAAATAGTTTTCATCAATAAATCTGCGGTTTTCAAGCACGTCATAATGAATTATATCATAGTTTAAAGGTTCGCTGTAGGCAATGTGAGTGTTTTCCAAATCCAGAATGTGAATGCTTGCGCAAATGTTCAGGTCATAAAAATGGGTTGAAAGCTCTTCTGAAGCGTCATAATTGCCGTTTGAAATGACATGACTTCCGGGAATGATAAATTCAAGAGAACTTGCAACAATGTTTTGGGTTATCTTTTTTGCAAGACCATATCTTAAAAGCAGTTCTACAACCAGTCTTGTAGGCTCCATTATGCTTGGCTTGTTGTGCTCCTTCATGGTTTTTAAAAGCTCATCATGAAAAATGCCGTTTCCCCGAAACTCCGGAAGAACATAGATATTGTTGATGGCAACTGTTATAAATTCCCTTGAAAAGTCATAGCTGCAAAATCCAACTACCTTATTTTCAAAAACAAGTTCCTTAAACAGACTGCATTCATCGGCCTTCAGAATTATTCCTTCATCGATAATGGCTTCATAAATGTATATATAATGCTTTTTAAGGATATCAGCTACATTCAAGGTATTTTCACTTAAAAATATCTTTTGTGTATTATCCTCTTTAATAATATAATCGGTAGTTGCCATATAATCACTTAAAATAAATATTATATTTAATTATATTTAAATTAATCGATTGAGAAGTCTTTTTTAGGTAAAACTAATTAAAAAATTTAGTTATATCAAAAAATAAGTAAAATTAGGCATAACTAAATATTTTTATAACATAAAAATAAAAATTTAAATGATGAAGATTTTAGTGATTGGGGCCGGAGCAGTTGGAATCGGTCTTGCAGCATCATTGATGTCCCAGAATGCTGACGTTTCAATTTATGCAAGAGGCGAAACTGCAAAGGCTATTAAAAAAAATGGAATTAAACGATGCGGACTTTTTGAAAACTACTCATTCAGCTCAGATGAAGTTAAGGTATTCAGTGACTACAGAGATATTGCCAAAAACAGCTTTGACTATGTATTTATTACATCAAAAACAACTGCAAATGACGACATTTCACAGAAACTGAATGAATTCAGAGACATTTTAAAAACTGACTTCAAGATTATCATCTTTCAAAACGGCTTTGGAAATGACAATGCATATCTCAGATACTTTGATAAAAGCGAAGTTTTCTGCGCAAGACTAATTACCGGTTTTGCACGCCATGACCGGTACATAAGTGAAGTTACAGTATATACTGAACCTATTCAAATCGGATCACTTCAAAATCAGGACCCGAAAGACCTAAAAGAGATTGCAGATATGATTGCCGCATCAGGTATAGGCTGTGAGCTTACAGATGAAGTGGACAAATATCTCTGGGCAAAAATGCTTTACAACTGCGCATTAAATCCACTGGGCACTATTCTTGATGTAAACTACGGAAAACTGACTGAAAATGAATATTCAAAAGAGATTATGGACAGAATTATCGATGAGATATTTGATGTAATCAATGCAAGCGAATATGAGACTTTTTGGGACAATTCTGAAGAATACAAGAAAATTTTCTACAATAAACTTGTTCCGGACACCTATGAACACATCTCATCCACCCACCGGGATGTGAAAAGGAAAATTAAAACCGAAATTGATTCCCTTAACGGCAGCGTTATCAGACTTGCTGAGACATATGGCATTGATGTAAGTACCAACAGAATTATTTATAATTTAATTAAATCAATAGAAAATGACTTCTAAATTATAAGAATAATCTAAAACTTTATATATGTTGAAAGGCAATATACTATTGTTCATATTGTTATATACTATTTTTTTATAATATGAACAATGGTGATGGTTGAAATGAGCATTCGTTTGTATTCCTTTAGTGGTGTTTAGGAAGATTTAAAAAATCTTTTTTTGTAGAAATTAACGATTATAGTGATTATTATGAGCGAACTTAAAGAATTAATTAATAATTATATTGAACTTGAAGAAAAACTGGATGAAATCGAAGATAATGAATCCGAAGAATTTCAAACCTTAGCAGGCGAAC
Organism: uncultured Methanobrevibacter sp.; assembly: GCF_900314615.1. NCBI lineage: Archaea > Methanobacteriati > Methanobacteriota > Methanobacteria > Methanobacteriales > Methanobacteriaceae > Methanobrevibacter > uncultured Methanobrevibacter sp. The sequence goes on from NZ_OMWA01000019.1 coordinate 43,867, forward strand.
TCCATGACATGGGCCATGAAATCGACCATTTAGTCTACAACGAAGAATTCGTAATCGTCTATAATGCAGATACTGAAGATGACGAAGTAATTGCACTTATCATCAGTGACGAAGAGGAAGACAGGGAAGAATTTTTAATTCCTGTTTACACCGATGAGGAAGAAGCTAAAAAAGCAATCGAATCATTTAGTGATGAATCCGGTGAAGCTAACTTCAAATGTGACAAAGCTAATGGAAATGCAATCGTTCAGGCATATGCCGATGACGAAGAATTTTTAGGATTGGCTATCAATGCACCTCAATGTGACTTTGTCATATTCGCTGAAGAGGTTCATGACTGCTGTGATTAAACATGAAACTTAAGGATTACGAAGATTATCAGAAAAATAATGTCAAGGCTTCAAAAAGCCAGATTAAAGAGTATATTCAGGTTTATGCAGACATGGTAAAAAAGCTCAAAAACGAGGATGCCATGGAACTTGAACCGATTAAGAAAAACATCAAAAAGGCATATCCTGAAGAAATATACTTTACACTGATTGATGAGAAGGATGACTGGGTGAGGCTTATTGTTAAAGAGCCTAATCCAAACTACATCATTCCTGTATTTACTGATATTCGCGAGTATGCTCTTGGAAGCGCTGAAATATCAAAACTCTTTTTGGAAAAGCTTGAAATGAAAGTCATTACCCCTGAGGATATTGCAGAAATAGCAGATGAAGATGAGCATTTTGAGGGTTTTGTAATTAATCCCCACTCACAGAACTTTAATATGGACAGGAACGGGAGTTTTTAAATGAAATTTATTTGCCCTGCAATCGGAGAAGATCACGAAAAGGACTTTCTTGTAATGGGAAGCCTTGATGATTTTAAGATAATTGTCTTCAGCGATGAAGATGAATACAAAAAAGGTTATGATTATTTAGAATTAGCTGACTATAAGCCATGTGAAGTTTCCCTTCATCTATTTCAGGAACTTTCACGCAATGACGATGCCTTCAGCGGCATCATTTTAAATATACATGATGAAAATAAATATATTTCAAAAAAAGAATTATTGGAAGAATCATTCTGATTCTTCTTCATCCACATCCTCTTTTTCCACAACTTCCTGACGGTAGTACTTGTAGCGGTAAGACATCTTGAAGCCTTTTTCGACTTCACGTTTAGGTCTTTTTTTACGTTTTATGTTTGGCCCGTTCATTTCCCTGAACTTTTCCTGGAAAGGTTTGGCCAGGTTCTTGTTTTCACGGTAATATGTGGAAATTCTACTTCTGGTGTGGGGCGCCCTGTAAATCCGTTTTCTTAAAAGACGCCTATTGTTGCTGACACGCCTTAACACGAAAATCACTTATCTTCTGTTTAAATTTTTAGTAGCAGATTTATCTAAAGTAGCTTGAATTTCATCGATTCTTTCAACTACAACTTTAATAGCCTGTTCACCTTGACGAGTGGGATTGATACCTTGTTCAACAAGCAGTGCATCCCTAATATCTCTTAATCTGTCAATTGAATCAATTTTCATAATTGTACTGTAAAACATGAGATTCCTCCTAACTGTTATTAACTTTAGATTTTTTAATAAAAATATTTTATGTTTAATGACAAATTATTAATTATGTTTGTAAAACAGCGAGTTATTTATCTGGCAGGAGGATGTTTCTGGGGCGTTGAAGCTTTTATCTCACGTCTTAAAGGCGTTAACCAAACAGAAGTGGGATATGCCAACGGAAGGGATTTGGCACCGACCTATGAAAAGGTATGTACAGGACGTACCGGCCATGCAGAATGCGTCAAGGCAACATACAATCCCCAAATCATTAGCCTGGAAGAGATTTTGGAGAATTTTTTCAAGATTATTGACCCTTACGTTTTAAACCGTCAGGGTCCGGATATCGGAACACAGTACAGAACAGGAATCTACTGGCAGGATGACTCACAGAAAACTATTGTTTTGAAGTTTTTATCCGCAAAACAGAAACTGTCATCAAAAAGAATCGTTACAGAGGCCCATGCAATCGGCAGCTTCTATCCTGCTGAGGAGTATCATCAGAAGTATCTTGAAAAAAACCCGCAGGGCTACTGTCATGTTGATTTAAATTTAATAGACGATAAAGAATTTGACCACTTAACCAAAGAAGAATATGAAATAACACAGCTTTCTTTAACGGAAGCACCTTTCACCAACAAATATGATGATTTTTTTGAAGAAGGTGTATATGTAGACGTAGTTGACGGTGAAGTTCTCTTCACATCAGATGACAAGTTCGATTCAGGATGCGGATGGCCTGCATTTTCAAAGCCTGCCAGTGAAGATGCCGTTATAAAGCACAGGGACTTTTCACACGGAACAACACGCATTGAAGTTAGAAGCGCTAAGTCAAACTCACACTTGGGCCATCTGTTTCATGACGGACCCGGAGGAAGCCCCCGCTACTGCATCAATTCCGCCGCACTGAAATTCATACCTAAGGACGACTACATTAAAAAATAATTTTTTAACATATAACAGACAAAAATTGATACAATGAAAATCGAAGACATAAATAATCCGGAGCTTAAAAATCACATAAACATGATTTATATGCACAGTGAAAACCAGAATCAAAAGGCAATTGATGAAACAGAAGAAAAAATAAGGAACTATATTAAAGAAAACTATTTGATAATATCTGTTGAAGACGGAAAGCCTGTTAAAATTCCTTATGCCAATGACGGAGAATATCTCGTTCCTGCATTTACAGACGAACATGAATACGTAATGGGAATGCAGTACTTTTCACTCAATGTCATGGATGAAAACAAGGAATACGTTATTGAAAAATTAGATTATTTTAAAAAATTAAAAGAAGATCCTAATTTCTTAGGATACATCATAAATATTGCTCGTGTGAGCTATATAATTAATACTAGTCTTTTATGAAGTCGTTTTGAATTTCAGAAACGATTTCAACAAATCTTTTTGAAACCTCATCACTTGGGTCAAGTGTTGCGATAACACCGTCCTTGTTAGGTGAATCGGAAACTTTTTCTTCAATTGGAAGATCTCCAAGATATGTGATTTCCATTTCATCTGCGAATTTCTCACCGTTGCCTTCACCGAATACAGGAAGTTTTTCACCACAGTGAGGACAGATATAGTAAGCCATATTTTCAATAAGGCCAATTTTATCTATATTCATCATTTCAACCATTTTAACACATTTCAAAACGTCTTCCTGTGATACTACGTTCGGTGTTGTTACCATAATTACAGCATCAGCATCAGGAATAGTCTGTAAAACTGTTAAAGGTTCATCTCCGGTTCCAGGCGGGTTATCGATGATTAAATAATCAAGATTTCCCCAGTGAGCGTCAGATATGAGCTGTCTGATAGCACCGGTTTTTTGAGGACCTCTCCAGATGATTGGTGTGTCAATATTGTCCAGAAGGAATGCCATTGACATTACTTTAAGACCGCTAGGAGTTGTTGCCGGAAACATTGAATGCTTGTATTCTTCCTGTTTTGCTTTGATGAATTCTGCTTTCTGTTCATCATTTTCAAATGTTTCTTTTGCCATTGCTCCTTCTGTAAGGTCTCTGAATACTTCAAACTGATAGTTCTGGAAATTTTCACCGTAAAGTTCAAGTCCTAACATTTTCGGGATGTTCGGTCCGTGAATATCTGCGTCTAAAATTCCGGTTTTAAAACCGAGTTTCTGTAAAGTCTCAGCGATGTTTGCAGCTACAGTGGATTTTCCTACTCCTCCTTTTCCGCTCATAACTACAATCTTATGTTTAATCTGACCTAGATTTTTTGCAAGCCTAATTTCCTGCTCAATCATTTGTCTTTGCTGTTCAGGAGTCATCTGACCCCCGTGACCATGATGACCATGTCCATGTTCAGGCATAATTTTTTCCCCCTAATAATTTAATTGAATTTTTTACTTACTTCTTCTACTGCTAATATAAGCGGATCGGTAACCATTGATACAGGCGGTGCGTAAGCGAATTCCATATTGCTTAAATCAAAGCAGGTTAAACCTTCTGTAATAGCTAATGTCATTGTATCGATTCTTTCAGCCACTCTTTCCTCTGCTATGATCTGACATCCTATTATGGTTCCGTTTCCGTCACAGATAACTTTGATATCCATCGGTTTGGCGTTCGGATAATATCTTGCTCTTGTAAGAGCTTCAACTTTTTGTACAACCGGTCTGATTCTGTTCTGCTGAGCAAAACTTGTAGTGTATCCAACAGCACCGAATTCAAGTTTACCTACTTTAGATACCATGGAGTTCAATACAGGATTGAATTTGGATTTCTTGTCACATATTGTACGTGCTAAAGTTTTGGACTGGCGAACAGCAGTAGTACCTAACTGGGAAATGGTGTTTGAACCTAAGATAAGGTCTTTGGATTCTACACAGTCTCCGACAGCATAAACGTCTTCCACTGAAGTTTCCATCCTGTCGTTTACCATAATAGCCCATCTTCCGACTTCACATCCTGCCATTTCTGCAAGTTTAAGTTCTGCTCTAACACCGGTTGCCATGATGACCATATCAGCGTCATAAAGTTCTTCATCACCGAAGCATGCCTTTTCGACTTTACCGTCACCTATGAGTTTGGTGATTGGTTTACCTAAAACAACCTGAATTCCTTCCATCTCAAGGTATTTTACAAGAATGTCAGACATGTCCTTGTCAAGAGACCTTGGTACAATCTGAGGAAGCATTTCACTTAAAATAACATTCAAACCCTGTTTTTTAAGAGCATATGCAATTTCGATTCCGATTAAACCTGCACCTGTGACGATTGCACTTTTAGCTTCTTTCATAGCTTCCTGCACTTTAATACCGTCATCGATGTTTCTGATTCTATATACACCGTCAAGGTCTACACCCTGCATAGGAGGGACAAACGGATTACCTCCGGTTGCAAGCACAAGTTTATCGTAATTTAAAACAGTTTCCTTTCCTTCTTTTTCATAGGTTACTGTTTTTTTATCAGAATCGACTGCAGTAACTTCTGCTTCAATGATAACATCAATGTCTTTTTCTTTATAATCTTCAGGAGTTCTCATTACAATATCATCAAAAGATTCTATTTTACCAGACAATACATAAGGAATAGCGCATGGAGAGTATGCTACCTTATTGTCTCTTGTGATTACTGTAATTTCTATTTCTTTATTAAGTTTACGTATATTTGAAGCTGTTGAGATACCTCCAGCTCCTCCACCGACAATTACTACTTTCATTTTAACAAAACCGTATATGATTTATACAATATATAATATAATAAAATATAGTATAAAAAGATTAAGGTCATAATATGAAAGAAATCAATTTTGATTTAGAAAGGAACCCTTTTATTAATTTTTTATCTTCACGTTATGTGATGTGTGCAAGAGTAGATGTGGAAAAACTCTGGAAATGGTGCCATGAAAACGACAAGTCATTTTTTGTGATGAGTCTGGGATGTCTTATGAATGCTGTAAACTCAGTTGACAATCTTAAAAGAAGAATAGTTGACGGAAAAGCGGTTGAATATGACCATCTCGATGGAGTAAGTCCGATAATGGATGAAGGAAAAAAGATTTACAGAGAGATGAGAGTTAAAACACCTCAGGAGTTTGAAGATATCATAGAATGGCATGATTATGTTAGGCAGCTTTCCCAGTCTATTTTAAAAGGTGAAGATGAAGGATTTACATTAGAGATGGAGAAAAGAGACTTTACAAATATTGCCAACTTTTCCTGCATCCCGTGGGTTGATTTTGACTGCATTACCAACTGTGTTTTGACCGGAAACCAAATCCAGCCTCTTGTGACCTGGGGAAAAGTAAATGAAAATTATAAAATGAGCGTATCCATTACAGTCAATCACATATTTGTAAACGGCCGTGAACTAGGGTATTTTTATGAAAATGCACAAAAGGAGTTTGATCAGTTTTAATCAAACTCTTTAATTGTTTAACACCACAATTTGAACATTTATCCATTGAGATATTTTAATCGTTTTTGGATTCAATGTCAGTTGCTTCCAGTTTCATTATAACCGGCCTTAAACCGTCATTGCAGGAAACAATAGCAACACCCGGAGTTTTAATCCAGTCATTGTAATACCAGACATCTTTAACTCCATGAGCCAGTGCAAAAACATACTGGTATATTGCTTTCCAGGCCTCATCACAAAATCCATCCGGCTTTGCATAATCAGCATAATAGACTTCTCCTTCCTTCATTAACGGGCAGGTTGTGAGTCCTTCGATACCGTATTCCTTTGCCAGGTCTTCCTGAAAAGTTGTTTTTAAAATAGTAATCTTTACTTTTTTCATGTAAATTACTTTGTCTAAAATATATGATAATATTAATGATTCATAAATGTATACCTACAAACCAAGAACTGTATAATTCAGTTAATGCCAAATTAATAAAAGAAATGATATATTGTTATAACATTTTAATATATTTCAAGTCGAAAAAAGAGATGATTTAGATGCAATTGCATCTAAAATAATTTAAATATTTATCCATAAGATATTTGCTCCCATTTATTATTTCCAAGATGTCTTGCTTTACCACCACCAGGAGTATCAACTACATCTCCAGTATAAAACATTTTATTAGATTGAGCACTATAAAATGCTCCAGAATCAGTATTAGATGAACTACTGCTACTACTGCTTGAACTAGCAGGCTCCGCTTCAACTACTTCTTCTTTAATAGTCAATTTTTGTGTTGTATTGTTTCCAGTGTAGTTTTCATTTCCACCATAACTTACAGTAACATTATACTTTCCTTTCTTCAAATCAAGATCAAGTTTTGCCTTACCTTTAGAATCTGTTTTTACAACCTGATCAACAACTACTTTACCTTTACTGTTAGTTATTGTAATGTTAACTACTTCTTTTGACAGTGGAGTTTTATTTAAATCTGTCAGCTGCACTGACAAATTTCCACCTTCATATTGCTCTTTATCACTTGTAATTTTTACTTTTGTTGGCTCTTTAGCATGCATTGGATTAAACATTGCAAATCCTATTGCAGCTGCAAGAATAACAATTATTACAATCAATATTATAATTATATTTTTGCTCTCCATTCCATTTTCCTCCAATATACATAATGACTGATACTATTTATTCACAAATTAGATAATAACATTTTCGACAGAAAACTATTCACCATTATCACAAAAGACCTGAATCTTTCAATAGATAACTGTAAAAAACAGCAGAATTAGAAATTTTGAATAAAACGTTAAAAAATAAGCTGAATTTTAGAGATTCAAAAAAAGAAAAATATAGATGCATTTGCATCTACTAAAGTTTATTAAATCAATCCCATTGGGGTAATTGATTTTTGTGCAATTAGTCTTCTATCCAGTCACCCCTATCATAATCCGGATCAAAACCGCAGTTGTTGCAGTAAGGTTCAAAATCCGCAAGTATTGAACCGCATTCAGGACATATTTTCATCAAACCACCTTATTTTTTAATTGTAATTTTATTGGAATTGGTCAGTTTGCCGTAGGTTGTCTTGATAGTGTATTTTCCAACCTTAAGCTTTTTGTTTGTTACTTTAAGAGTAGCTATTCCTTTGCTGTCTGTCTTGATTTTATAGGTTTTGCCGCTGAATTTAAAGGTTACTTTCTTGTTTTTGAGGATTTTACCATTACTGTTTAAAAGCTTTGCAGTAAACTTAATGGTTTTTCCTTTTTTAACAGCTATGTTTTTGGTAACAAGTGTTGTTTTAACTGTGACTTTGTTTGATACCTTGAAACCTTTATATGTAGCTGTTACAGAATATTTTCCAGGTTTCTGTGTAATTTTAATGCTTGCATAACCGTTTCCATCAGTTTTCACTGTTTTTGATGTGGAACCTATTTTTATGTTTATGTTAACGCCATCAGCCGGCTGGCCGTAATCGTCAAGAACTTTGACTTTATAATATTTTCCGGCACCATAGTACATGGTAATATCCTTGTTTTGGCTTAATCTGTCAAGGACGGTAATTTTATGGGTTTTTACCTCACCAGTCATGTGATTGATGATTTTTAATGAATGAACTCCCTTATCCAGACCTATAGTCAGTGTAACAACACCGTCACTGTCAGGGATTAAATTTCCTGTAAGGTCATCGACAAAGAATCCTGAACCTTTAAGGGTAGATGCATTACCGTTTTCATCCAGCAGTATTAAAGCATATGGTGCGTTTAATGTGTAAACATCCTGTGAAGGAAGAATTATTGATGTTTTGACTGTTATTTTATTTGCAGAACTTGATTTTGTATAACTTTCATCCCCGTCAAAATATAGTTCGATTTCATATTCTCCGACAGCAGACTCCACTGGAACTGAAGCGGTTCCCAGACTGTCAGTGACAATTGTAGACTCTTTACCGTTTAAAATGTATCTTAGAGTTTTTCCTGCAAGTGCAGCACCGTCACTATCTACAAGGCGAGCTTTGAATGTAATTTCAGTTGAGTAATATATGGTCATATCCTGAGCAAGGATTTGTGAGCTTAACTGTGAAGATGAAACTGTAAAGCTTGTATCTGATGGTATGAATACATACTTGTCATCATTTAAGCTTACAGATACATTATATTTTCCGTCTTCAAGATTATCTAGTTTTAAAATATCCTTTGAATTCAGTTTATATGATTTGCCGTTGACAATAACTGTCAAATCAGCGCTGATGTCTTTTGAGAGATTTACTCTGATTTGAACATGTTTTGAATTTTTGCTGACAAGTATTTCAGAGGATATAACTGATTTTACAAGAATATTTGCTGAAGCTGATGCTGGCATTAAGACATCATCTCCTATAAACTGGACGGAAATCTTGTGATTTCCCCCGTCGAGATCTATCGGCATTGATACATATCCTTCATTATCTGTTATCTTTTTATATCCGTTGCCGTCTATGGTAACAATCATTGTTCCATTGAAAATGCCCCTATTATCTTCATCGACCAGTCTGATTTTCATTGATTCATTGCTGTGCTCAGAAGTTTCAAAGTCATTTATGATTATTTCAGGTCTTGTGACATTGACTACAAAAGCGGTTTTTATACCGTTTACCTCATAAAGTTCACTATTTTTCATTATAACCTGAAGAACGTATCTGCCGTTTTCCAGATTATTTAAAACAAGTTTTGTCTTACCTTTCACAGCATGGAGATTATATGTTTTACCGTTAACTTCAGCTTCAAAATCAGCATCGATGCTTTTGGAAAGTTCAATGTCAATTGTCACATTATTGTAGTCCATTTTTATGGCTCCACCTAAATGAAGTTTAGCCTTTACATCGATTGTGTTTGTGCTGCTTACAGGCAGATATAAACCTTCACCGTCGAATTTTGTTGTGATTTTATAACTTCCGGCGGTCAGGTTGATATTGAGTTTTGCATAACCTCTGCTGTCGGTTAAAACCTCATATACCTTGCCGTTCAATGTGAATGTAACCTTTTTGTTTGAAAGAGCCTTATTACCGTTTTCAGTCAGTCTGATTGAATATCCTTCATTGCTGAATTCTGTAGTTTGAAGATCTGCTGCACTCATTCTTGTCTGAACTACTTCAATAACTACATCTTCGGAGTAACTGGCCATGTAATATTCTTCATTATCCAGATAAAGTCCTATAGTGTATGTTCCGTAATCAATATTTGGCAGTTCTAAAGTGGCTTTACCGTTAACGACCTTGATAAGTTTATCCTTATTGTCAAAATGCGCAGTCATGTTAAGAGTTACAGGTCTGGAGAGTGTAATGTCCACAGTTACATTATTTAACTGTTTAGTAATGTCAATCTGCGCTGTAAGAATATATTTTGCTGTAACTTTGTTTTCTAAAATTGTTGATATATATGTGTCATCACCGTTAAATGAAGTGGTAATTGTATGTTTTCCACCTTCCAGACAAATCTGGATAGTTGCATAACCCTGAGAGTCTGTTACAGCTTCTTTTTTTTCCAAACCGTCTATTGTAAATATTACCTGTTTATCTGCAATGCCAATACTTTTATCATCTACCAGCTGAATTTTGAAGTTTGCGTTCTGATTTTCAATTACAGTAATATTGTTTGAATGAAATCTTGTTTTAACACCCTCAATCTCAAACGGAAGACTGGCCTGAGCAGAATATTCAGCACTATTTATAATAGAGATAATAGCTGTGTATTTTCCTTTCTTTAAGTCAGATAATTCCAGACTGGCTTTACCGTTAACCATATTTATAACGTGACTTTCATTATTAACATCAACCTGAATGCTTTCATTGATTAGATTGTCTGATGAAATATTGATAACAACATTATTTGAATCGATTATTACATTTGCTGCAAATGCAACAGGTATTTTTGTTGAAAGCAAATCCCTGTTTTTTAATGATGCATCATCTGAAATGATATCTGAGTTTGAAGATACATCTTCTTTAACTTCACTGGAATGGCTTTCAGCGAGTTTTAATTCATCCGCATCTTCCACTGCAGATATGTCTGAAGTCTGCAGTGAGTCTGATAATATTGTTGCATTAATATCATCTGATGAATCTGTCTGGCTTTCCTGTGCAAAGCTTACAGGCACAAGCATCAGAAAAATAAATAATGCCATAATAATTAAAATTTTATTTGAAACCTTGAACATTAATACATCTCCAGTATGTGAAAAAGTAAATTCACAAAATATTACATATTAAGATATGTTGATTATACTAAATAAAGACTTGTTTTAAAAAAAAGTGCAAATGCACTTTAATTTATCAGACAGGTGATCCTAACTGGTAATGTCCCTGTGAGTCACGTCCTGCGTAAGTGTAGATACCGTCACCGCCCATAACATAGTAATTACCACCAGGTGTTTCAAGAAGTCCCAGCTCCTGCTGATGTTCAACAACTCTATAACTGCCGATAGCTGAGGAATAACCAGTATACAAACTCATATCAACAGTATTTTCGCTGATTGACTGAGTAGTTGCTTCTTTAATAGTCAATTTCTGTACAGTACTATTTCCACCATATTTTTCATTTCCCTCAAAGGAGACAGTGACATTGTATTTTCCTTTTTTCAAATCCAAATCAAGAGTTGCCTTGCCTTTTGAGTTGGTTTTAACTGCTTTGTTAACTACTTCTTTACCTTTGGAATCTGTAACTGTAACGTTAACCTTTTGTTTGGATATAGCAGTTTTATTTAAGTCTGCTAACTGTACAGTCAGATTTTCACCTTCATTTAGTGTATTATTGCTAGTTATAACTATTTTGACAGGTTCTTTTGAATTAAAAGACATGAACATTACTGCACCTAAAACTGCAGCAAGAACAAGAATTATAACAACAAGCATTATGATTATATTTTTGTTTTCCATTAAATTCCTCCAAATTTTTTTCAAATACCTGTAATATAATTATTTCTGCTTTAATTTTATCCATAGTTTACATTTGATGTGAATCTAAACAATTTTATTTTTCAGTATTTATTACTAACAATCTATATGAATTGAAAATTGTATCAAATTATTTGAATTTTAAAGATAGAATCATTTTTGCAGTTTCATTTGCATCAGGACTGCTTATTTCAACTAAAGTCTGTAAATCTTTATTTTTTACATAAGACACATATCTTGGTTCACCTACATGTTCTCCAGAATCTGCAGATAAAGTATAAATGACAGCACCATTAATTGTTTGAGATGGAGAATTATCAAATTCAGTTAAATAGCTTTGAATAAACTCTTCAAATGAAATTCCTTCAATATTACTGCAATTAATTATATGCACATTGTATCCTGAGTCATTTTCATCAACGTACCCATTGGCATGGACCCCATAAATATCGGTTCCATTCCATAATTTAAATGAAGATACATTTGTTGTATTAAATGTGATATTTTCTATTTGAATAACATTGTCATGCTGTTCTTCACCGAACAGCCCATCTAAAAATCCTGCGCTGACTGCGCTAGCTGAAGCAATTACAGCTACTCCAATAATTAATATTAACAATACTTTTTTTATGTTCATAGTATTTCCCTCTTTTAAGATTTATCTGCCCAATAGCTCCATTCTCCGGTTACTGCATCTTGAGCATAAACATAATCCACACCTTCTTGTTTTTTATGATAACTTCCATCAGTATCCCATTTATAATACTCGCTATCAGGACTATTATAATCCACTTTCTCCTGTTGGCTGGATTTGGAAGTGTCAGTTTTGACTTCCTCTTGAACACTCGATGAAGTGTCACTTACATCATCGTCATTCGGTGCAACATTTGTAGAATTAGTTGAATTAGTTGAATTAGTGATATTAGTAGCATTAGTGACATTATTGTCATTATGATTTTCCTGCTGACCAATCAGAAATCCTATTGACATAGCCATAACTACAATAACAATAACTAAACAAATTATTATTATATTTTTTGTATCCATCTTAATAACCTCAATTACATCGTTAATTAATCTTTTAGAAACAAGATTATAAATAGTTATCCTGCCGGAAGTTAAATGGAAAATTCACAAAAATTAAAAAAAAGCTGTTTAAATGTATGCAGAGATTTAAAAAAATAAAAAAAGCAGCAGGTGAGATTTCACCTACTTAGATTAGTATCCGACAAAGTGACCTGCATCGTCAAATCCAGGTTCGTCAAGATCCATATAACCGTTACTGCCTACATGGTAGTTTACAGAACCGTATTTGTTGTACATGTACTGGTCTACTTCAGCCTGACTGTACATTGGAGTTCCGTCAGATTTGTATGCGTATGCGGACTTTGAACTGGAAGATGATGTTGATGATGTATCTGATGAAGCCTGTTCAGCTTCTTTTTTGATTGTAATAGTTTTTGTAGCATTACAACCTTTATATTTATCATTTCCACCATATGTAACGGATATTGTGTATTTTCCGTCATCCTTATCAAGTGTTAATTTTCCAACACCCTGATCATTTGTCTCTACTGAGTGATAGTCACTTGACTTGTCCTTGTTTGTAACAGTTACATTTACTTTTGCACCGGATATAGGATTTCCGTCAGCGTCGGTCAGTTTTATCTGAATGGAATCCCCTTCGCCGATTGTTGAATTGCCTTTAAATTTCAAGGCAGTATCTTTTTTTGCAAAGTTAGGCATCATCATTGCAACCACTCCGACCAGAAGCGCAACAATGACTATAATTAAAGCCAAAATAATAATTTGATTTTTTTCCATTTTCTTATCACCTAATTTCTTATTACATTTTAATATTGTTATAAAAATGTATTTAAAAATTTCGAATAATTCCGGAAAATAGAAAATGTAAAATCAAAATGATTAAAAAAAATTAATTTCACATTAAGAAGAAAAATAGAATTTATATTTAAATTAAAAAATTATCTGAACCTTATTTCATTTAGAATCTTTTGAAGGTATTTTTTCTTTAAAACAAGTTCACGTTTATTAGCTAAAATATCACTGTTAGGCTGCGCCACCTTATCATTTAACCTGGATGCGCCAAGATACTTGGTATCGCCTTCACGAAGCTTATGAGCCTCGCCGTTGTCAATTGCCTTTTTGATATAATAGTAATCCTTAAAAAGAACGTCAAAGTCGTTAGATAAAAAATAATGTTCAAGGTCAGTTATAAGACCTGTTGAATCGTGCCATACTATAAGTATGGATTCGAATCTGAAAAGCTCTGAAAAGCTTATAAAATCAAAATAGTCCAAATCTGCCAATTTAAGCTTTGATGCGGGATATCTCATTCCGCAGTTTTTATAAAAATACTCCAGAGGAGCTACAAAAAAAGTTTCTGATTCATTCAAGACTACATCTTTGATGTTTTTACCGATTAAAGCCTCAAATGAATCCATGTGAATCTATTCCTTATCGAGTGCAGGAATTCCGGTAATTCTTAATCCGCCGTAATGGGATTTGTATTTGATGTTCAATCCGATTAACAGAGGAGTGATTTTTTCAATAATTCTTGCTTTTTCAAGAATACCTGTGTCTATTGTTCTGATACCCGGAATCTTGTCGATGATTTCTGCTGCAGTTGCTTTTGCTTCTGTATCGTCACCTGCAATAAGACAGTCACAGTCGATTTCTTCAGGAATGTTTGCAAGATGTGAGTTGGAAATGTTACAGAATGCACAGATTACTTTTGCGCCGGTTCCTTCCAGTATTTTAGCAGTTCTTTCAGCAGCTGATCCTTCCATAAGATCAATGAATCTGAACGGTTTTCCTCCGATTGCTGTTTCTAAAGGCACAGTTGCATCCATGACAATTTTGTCTTTACAGAACTCTTTTATTCCTTCAACAGTTGGTTTTTGAGCTGCTAGCGGGACAGTGATAATTAAAACATCCCCTTCACGGGCAGCGTCTTCGTTTGCCATTCCAACCATATTGGATAAGTCATAGTCTGCTAGGTCTTCTTTTGCTTTTGCAACAACGTCCAATGCTTTTTCTTCTTTTCTTGAACCAACAATTACATCTACACCGGCAATAGCTAATCTTTCTGCAATTCCTAGTCCTTGCGGTCCGGTTCCTCCTATTATACTTACTTTCATTATTATCACCTATTTTTTATCATATAATAATCCGCCTACGAATATCAGGTATTCAGGCAGTTTACCATCATGAGCATAAAGTATCTTGTATCCAAACAGATCTTCTACTGTTCTGTCAACGTATGCACCTAATGATTCAAGGGAGTATCTCATCCTGAAAGGCATTTTGCAGGGCATGTTGACCTCTCTTGTGCATCTCATGCACAGGTTGCATTTACCTAAAAATAATCCTAAAGAGTTTTCATTCTCAAGCATGTATATCTCATTCATTAGCTTGACTTTAAGTCTTTCAAATCTTTTAAGAACAAATTCAAGTTCCTTTTCCTCAAATGTATGTTCCAGCTCTTCAGCTGAAAAGTCAATCTTGAATGCAATTATCTTGAGTTTATTGTAGGAATCCCACACTTCATTGGGGTCAAAATCAAATGGCGGATAGTTCCAGTTGTATCCGAGAGCCTCCTGCTCTTCGATGCACAGCTTTGAGACTTCCTCAAAGTTTACATATTTTTCAAAATATTCACTTACATCCACATCTGCTGTAAGTTTTTTAATCTCTGACATAATTATCTATATAAAAATTGAATATTATAAAATTTACTATCCGTTTATTACACGATTTATTTTAATTTTTTTGGGATTGTAGCCGATTGACTTGTTGGTGTCTCCAATTGATTTTTTTAATGTGGTTACGATTGCATTCAATAGCTCTTCATCAAATTCAATGCACTCGCCACCCCTGAATTCACAGATTTTGGAAATCTTTTCATCCTCAAGATATTGGAGATATTCATCCCATTCCTCGTTCATATCATCAATCATTATCTTTAAATCAAGTATCTTGTCATTCAGGGTATTTGCTTTTTTAAAAGCGTCTTTTTCAATGTCTTTTAAGTTTTCCAAGTCGGATTTATCATATTCATATAGAAATGTCTTTTCACTCATGTTATCACTTTTAGGTTTACCTAATTATATAATTTTTAATATATATTAATATTTTGTTTAAAACTAAAATTGCTTTAAACTCGTAAAATTGTTTTAAACAAGTAAAATTGTATTCATTTAATCTAAAAATTATTTATATTACTTTAAATAAAGTAAAATATACAAAAATGGAGCTAAATTATGAAAAGAAAAATTCATACAATATATGACATAATTTTGAAAATGATAATTATGGAATATTCAAATGATTTTCTGAAATTCATTGGCATAGAAAAGTCCATTAAAAAAGTCTTAAAAACAGAATTTATAACTAAAAAGGGCAGAAAATTATATCTGGATTTTTTATGTGAATTGGAAGATGAAACGCTGTTAAACATTGAGTTTCAGTTTACAGACCCTGACAGTGAAGATTTAAATCGCTTCTATGACTACAATATATTTTCACAGACAGAATATGATGAACTTTGCGAGACAATAATTATCAGTTTTAAAACATCCATGTACGGACAGAAATCTCACAAGATTGGAAAAACAAAAACAATACATCCGATTTTTTTCTATCTGGGAGATGTAGACTTCAAGGAAAAATTAAATACTATTGAAAACAAAGTGGAAACAGTGTTCACTTAACAAATATTGATGAAATTTCATTATTGCTAATGTGCCTTGTTCCAAAATACAAAAACAAACAGGAAATACTTGAAAAAATTTGTACAATTTGCAAAAATGAAACACTATTCAATAAAACTAAAACAGGCATATTTAAAGTGGTTATTGGTATTGAAATTGAAAATTTTGTTAATGAAAAAAGTAAACAGGAAAAATTATTAGGAGAGTTGAACATGACACCAGAACAGGAAGAAATGATGTATGAAGCCATCGACCAGGCCGTTGAAAAAAGTATTCAACTTGAAAGGGAACGCCAATATAATAGTGGAAAAAAAGAAGGTAAAAAAGAAATCGCTAAAAAACTTAAAGGTGAAATGGCACCAGAAAAAATAGCAAAAATCACCGGTTTAACTCTTTCAGCGGTTTTAAAATTATAATAGCTTTCATGTCATAACAAATAGTTATATAAATAAAATCATCACTTGATTTCTCACCTTACAATATACTGACCAGGATTTAAAAAATCATCTAAAAATCCCAGATAAAACTCATCACTAGCCAGCTCTTCTATTGATACAAATTCATAGGAGCTTATAATTGTCTTTCTGAGGTTTTTACCGACTTTAATTTTTCCTATATTGTTTTGAGTGAAAATATCTTCAATGAATGATTTGACATTATTGAACTGCCTTTCCTGTTTGTGAACTAAAAAATCATCAATTATATAGCAGTTTTCAGGACCGTATTTTGCAGCAAAATTGTTGCATGCATTATTCAGAAATACTTTTGGACCATAATTGATTTTGACATCATTTAATGTGGATGATGCCATCTCAAAAATTATCACAGCAGAATCTGTTTCATTGGATGAATAATCTGCCTTAAATACATTGAATTCCTCATTGCCAATTTTTTCAGCCATGGAAGAAGCTGTCATTTTAAGCTGAGGATGCAAAGTATCGAGAGGCATGTCCGGAATGTCGAATTTGACTGCAATAAAATCACTGCCTCTTTTGTTGAACTGCTCCAAAATAGCCTGTTTATCCAATGATTTATCTAATGGATAGAAGTAATCTTTTTTATTGTCTGATGATAGGTAATTTCGAGCGGACTGTATGAATTCACTCATTTTGTTTAGTCTTAATGCTGCAGCGACATTGCGGTTTTTGTCAGTCGGATCAATTACAACAAGAGGGTCTTTAAACTGACCTGCAGTTCCATAATCCTCAAGATCAATAATCTCACCAAATTTCCACTCAACAACTGCTTTAAGGGTTTCATCAAAGCTTCCGTATCTGATTATCAGAAGTTCACAGAGATAACCTGCAAATCCCCCCACCTTAAACTCTGAGCCGTATGTTCCGGTCATGTCCATGAATTTTTTTAAAAGCAGCACTTCATCACAGCCTTCAGCTGTCAGGTTTGCCTTGACAAATCTGGTGTGAAGGATTGTTCTGTCAACTGCGGATTTAAGCTGTGATCCGTCTTCAATCGCATAACATGGAACCAGATCAACTTCATATCCATCAATATCGCTTGTGACATATGGATGGGATGCAAAGTGATGTGATGCTACACCATCGAATGCATCACTGCATTTATGAGCTAGATATAAACCTTTTTCCTTTAAAATATCCTCACTGACATACAATGGAAATGCCATGAATATGTCAATGTCGGATTTTCCCTTTAAAGCAGTGCGTTTTGCAACAGAACCGACAACAGTAATTTTTGCATCAATTCCTTCATTATGACATGTTTCAGTAAGGAAGTTGACCAGTTTGCGAGTCATTGCGTCAATGTCTTCCTGCTCTTTTTTAGTTGGTTTTATATCTTTTAATATCTGCCCATAATCCATTTTTATCACAATTCAAATATTTCTAAATCTTCATATATCGGTCCCTGAGGAGTAAGTGTAGATTTTTTAAGGATTATCTTATCAACACTCATCTCACCGATTTCAACATCACTGAACTCTTCGATTGTTGATTTGACTTTGTTTTTTCCTTTTGCAGATTTCATACGGCCTATTGTCAGGTGTGATGAGAATTTCTTGTCCTTGTCAAAGCCCAGTTTGACAAATTCCTTGTCAAGCTCGTCATGTAACTTTTTAACTGTTTCATCATCCTCAAGACCCAGCCAGATAACTTTAATTCTTTTGGTGTTTGGAAATGCTCCGCAGCCTTTGATTTTAATTTTAAAGCTGTCAAAATCATTAACGACATTGGATATTTTTGATGAAAGCAAATCTATGCCTTCTGTGTCAATGTCTCCGAAGAATTTTAATGTAAAATGGAGGTTTTCCAAATCAACATATTTGATATTGGCATCAATCTGTTTAAATTCTTTGATAACCTTATAAATTTTAGCCTTAAGGTCTTCATCGATATCAATAGCTAAAAATGCTCTTAGCTGACTCATTTTTTACACCTATTGTTCTATGATTGTTTCATCAATAGCAATTCCGAAGTGACGTGCGCTTGTTTCAATGTAAACTTTAACCTTATCTCCCGGTTTTACATCAGCAACTGATAAAGGTTCATTGTTTTCATCTACAATTCTTATTGTTTCTGCATTCTGAAGGAGTGTGCGTATGGTCTGGCCTTCATATTCAGCTTCAAGAAGTATCAATGGTCTTCTCTCGATTTTGCTTCTTCCAACGTAAGCTGTTCTTGTTTCCCCTTCGGTATTGACAATGAGCACTTCATCTCCGGCAACTAGTTCTGAGAGATATCTTGTCTTGTTTCCCGGAACCATTACATAAGCCTGAACAGGTCCTGCATTTACTCTGAACGGTCTTGATGCAACGTATTCACTTTCAAGACTTTCTGAGTGAACAAGAAACATTGATTTTGAATATGAACCTATAAGCATTCCTTCGCCGGGTTTCATCATGTCTGTTGTATCGACACATACCCTGTCACCTGAACCTAAAGGTTTTACGTTTGTTATTGTTGCAACTTTAAGTTCATATCTTTCCTGTGATGCCTCGATGACTTCCTGTGCTATTTTTTTGGTTTTGTTGAAGTCATTTGCTTCAAATATTACTCCATCGGTACCGTGTTCCAATGTTTCAAGTGCAACTTTTGCACCGTCAACGTCACGTACCGCTGCGATGATATCAACGTCCTCTTTTTGAAGGTCTGCAATGATGTTTTCAAGAGGAATGATTGTCCAGTCGGTTCCGACAAGTATGATATAATCTACAATAGGACCTAACTTAACAGCCAGCTGTTCGTGTGCTTTATCTGTAATTATCACATATGCACAGACTGTTTTTCCTTCTCTTTTTGCTTTTTTTGCATTTGCAATGTCAACTGAATCGGAAAAATCTTCATTGAGTTCAACGACACCGTCACCTTCACCGTTGATACCTACAAGATAGATGTCTGCATCATCGGTATTTGAGATGATTTTAACGTTTCCGAGTTTTCTGATGTTTTCAATATCATCAAGGTCGAGAACATGGTCTATTCCTGATTCAAGTGCTGTTGTAATCATTTCCTTTTTGTCGTCCCACACTTCATCAGGAGTTGAAATCCATGCAAATTTATTTTGCATCAAATCACCTATTTCAAGAATTCCATTGCTTCTTCTACTTCAAGGTCATTGTGAACTACTTCAGAAATTGCTCTTGTGATTTTTCCAGGGTTTGCTGCCTGGAACAGGTTACGTCCGAATGCTACACCTGCACCGCCGACTTCAAGAGATTCTTTTACCATGGTTAATAATTCTTCATCGGTTTCAACTTTTGGTCCGCCTGCAATGACAACAGGTACGATTGCTCCTTCAACAACTTCTTTAAATGAATCAGGATCTCCTGTGTAGTTTGTTTTGACAATGTCTACTCCAAGTTCTGAACCTACACGTGCTGCATGTTTTACGAATTCAACATCGTGTTCGTTTTCGACTTTTTGTCCTCTAGGGTACATCATTGCTAAAAGTGGCATTCCCCAGTAGTCACAGGTTTCAGCTATTTCTCCTAATTCCTGGAGCATTTGGCTTTCTGTTTCACTTCCAAGGTTTACATGGACAGATACTGCATCTGCACCAAGCTGAATAGCTTTTTCAACACTTGTTACAGTAACTTTGTCATTTGGGTCCGGTGCAAGGGATGTACTTGCGGACAAGTGTACGATAAGACCTATATCCTTACCGTATCCACGATGGCCCTGTTTTACAATACCTTTGTGCATTAAAATTGCATCTGCTCCTCCTTGGGAGATATTTTCGACTGTTTCATCCATGTTGATGATTCCTGGAATAGGACCGCTTGATACACCGTGATCCATTGGTGCTATAACGGTTCTTCCTGTATTTCTGTTAATGATTCTTTCCAGACGAATTTTTTTACCTATCATATAAATTACCTCATTAGTTATGAATAATATTTTCTTAATTATACTATATAAATTTTAATTGTACAATAATATACAATTTATTTATAAAATTTAAATGAATAATAAAATTCAATAACAATAATTTAAACAGTTAACTAATTTTAATTTTAGAAAATGTGTAAAAATAAGTAAATAGAACTATCAATTATATACAATAGTTTTTATTCAAGATAAAAAATTAAAATGGAACAAACCTTTGTTCTTTAATTTTTTTACTTAATTCTTTTTGTTTTTTTTTGGAGGATCCAACATGTGATTTAAAAATTCTGAAGCTTCTTTACATTCTAATTCTGGTGTATCACCAATAGGTTTTGCCATAATATAACCCCCAATTTTTTAGTTAAATATAATTTTAAGCACCCTCACTTATATATTTAACGATTAGAAGAATTAAAAATTGTTCTGATTAAATAAAATTGTTTTCATCTAACAATAATATTTAAAAATACCTATTTGTCCAGTGATGGAGTCCATAAGTCAAATTCCTTAATTTGCGGTGGAATACCTGAATCATGATAGCTTTCAAGATAACCTTCACCGCTTTGATAATCTTCTGCGCTGCCGGTTGCTGTGTTGAAAAATTCCAAAAGTCCACGGTTTCTAATTACAGTGTGTTTTGGCTTGAATGTGCTTGACCATATATAAAAAACCTTAAAAACAGTGTCGGGATGATATCCTCCACCCAAGTCAATTGCCAGGACATCACATTTTTGAACTTTCTTAAACACCTCAGCAAGTACGTCATGCAGACGAACATCACCAGAAATAAAATATACATTATCAAGACCGTTCATGACATCAACAGCTTCGGGAGAGTTGTCAACAGCAAATACATTGCAGTTTTCAAGCAGTTTTGTTGTACCTCCAAGATGGCACCCGAGTTCAATTACAGTATCGCCTTCATTAACAATTTCAAGAAGATCTTTTCTGTAATTTTTTATATTATAGCTAAGTTTAATCATAAGTTATCCCAATGTTGTTGAGTTTATCTATATGTAAGTTTTCAATGTTTAGGTTTTTGAATGCATCTTCATTATATGCAAATGCAAATACTGTATTTCCAAGCATAGCCATGGAAGTACCTAAAATATCACTCGAAGATTCAAAATAATCAATTTGATTTTTCACTTCATCTGACATAAGGCCTATCTCATGAGAAAACCTGTTGGAAAATGATAAAAAATTTTCCACTGTAGGCTCATTTTCAAACAGTTCCAGATATTTGGAACCTGAAGAGGAAATGATTTGCGGATATTTCGAATCAGATATAATCTCTGAAGTATCAATTGGCCCAAATGTCTTCCAGGCTATAAATACATCTTCACTGAATGATTTTATCTCACCTATCCCCGGCGCACCAGGTTTTGTTCTTAAAACCAGCCCGTTTCCGGTCTGGGCAATTACATCTCCAAGACCCCCGCCAATATTGACTTCCGCCATGTGCGCAATCTGTCCGCACAGTTCATCTGAATATCCCAAATCGAGAAATTCATTTAATGCTAAAGTCAGACTTAATGCAGAGGCAGCTGATGTCCCAAAACCAGCCCCTATCGGCAGCTGAATATCTTGAGTAATCTTAAAATTAGCATCAATTTCCAGAATGGATAAAACTGCATCGATGACAGTTGAATCACCCTGATTGACTTCAATAATCAGTTCATCTGATTTTGAAACCGTGGTTCTGACACCTTTTGTGAGTAAAAATCCCACACCACGTGAACCGTTTTTTAATTTGATTTCATGTTTTTCAATTGTGAAAAATCCTGTTATGTGGCCAGGTACAAATACTGAAACAGTCATAATAATAGTTTAATTTTAATTTAATTAAAATTTTTGTCCTAATTCATGCTCCTTTTTTAATGTCATCTTCAGATTCACAGGCAAATATCATTGTAGATTTTCATTTGAAAATTTTTTCAGGATTGTTGAAAATAAATAAAACTTGTCTACAACTGTTTTTGCATGAAATTAGAATCATTTCAAAAAAAATCAATCTGATTGATATCTAAAAAAAGAAAAAAAGTAGGAGTTAATTAAAACTCCTTTAAATATTTATTTTTGTTTTCTTCTGATTAATGGGACAAACAATGCTAACAGCAGTAATAAAATTGGATTACCTGTAGCATGTTTATCTGGTTTTACGTGTTTAGGTACATGATGTTTATGTGGAACATCCGGAACGCCCGGAACATCCGGAACATCAGGTTCCTCTTCAGTAACATTAGTAGTGTTACTACTTTTTACTGTTTCGTTAGTAAGGTTGTTACCTGCAGTTACATTATTAACCTTGAAACCAGCAGTTGTAGCTTCAAAGACAACTGTGAACCTTGCAGATTCTCCAATACCTAAAGTACGAGCAAGAGTAAACCTGCCGTCTCCTTCATCAATCCAATCATCGTCAGATTCCATGTAAAGATATTCAAGACCATCTGAATAATCATTATCGATTACATAAACACCAGTCAAGTCACAGTCACCTGTGTTTTCAACAATAATCTCGAATGAGACAATATCACCAACTTCAACCTTAGTATCGAGTGTGATTTTACGGACACTCATATCCGGATGAAGAACAGGTTCTGTTTGAATAGTGAAATTACCGTCAGTCGAAGTAATGTTGACAGTACGATTATTCTCAACAACACCAAGGGTATAGTTAATCAATTTACCGTCATGGTAAATAGGTAAATCATCGAAAGACAATTTCCAGTCATTACCTGGGAATAAAGTTGCATTAGCAACAGGAATACCATCAGCATATAGAATAATTTCTATTTCAGGTGTGCTGATTTTTTCTTTTTCTTCAGTGCTTCTCCAAACTTTTGTAATATTAATAACAGTTATGACCGGGACATGAGTATTGGTAACAATGAACTCATTTGCAGTCAGATTTGAGATTGCATATGTATAATTATTTGAAACATTAATCTCTTCAATACTGTAAACGATTACTTTGCCGTTAGAGTAAACTGGTAAATCAGCAAATGTGACTTTCCAGGAATTGCTATCACTTAAAACAGCATTGTCAATAACATTACCGTCAGCTAATAAAACAACACTAACATTGGAAGGTCTAATACCGTCCTGATTGTTATTGTCGTTCCAGACTTTAGTTACATTCACAGATGTAGTTTCAGGAACATGTACGTTAGTTATAATGAAACTGAATACTCCATTATTGGATATTACAGCTGAATAACCTGCTACATCTAACTCTTCAACTGAATACGCAATCACTTTACCATTATCGTAAACAGGTAAATCAGTGAAAGTAGCTCTCCAATTGTTGTTAGCATTTAATGTAGCTGTACGTACAGTATTGCCGTCAGCTTTTAGGACAACAGTAACGCCAGCAGATCTTAAACCATCCTGGTTGTTATTGTCGCTCCAGACTTTAACAACATCAACATCAGTTACAACTGGAACATGAGTGTTATTAACAGTGAAACTGTAAGCGGAATCACTAGACGCAACACTAGTATAATTAGCCACACTTACCTCTTCAACAGAATACACAATCACTTTACCAGCATTATAAACCGGCAAACCAGCGAAAGAAGCACTCCAACCGTTAGAAGCATTCAATGTAGCAGTACCCACAGCATTACCATCAGCTAATAAAACAACAGTGATACTAGCAGGCCTTACACCATCTTGATCATCAGCATCANNAGCATTACCATCAGCTAATAAAACAACAGTGATACTAGCAGGCCTTACACCATCTTGATCATCAGCATCATTCCAAACTTTAACAACACTAACATCAGTCACATCAGGAACATGAGTATTAGTAACAGTCCAATTACCTAAATCATCACTAGTAACATTAACAGTATAACCAGCAGGAACATCAGCCTCAACAACAGTATAAACAATCACAGCACCATCTTTCCTAACAGGCAAACCAGCGAAAGTACATTTCCACTCATTATCCTCACTTAAAACAGTACTATTAATCACTTTACCATCAGCCAACAAGACAACAGTCACACTAGCATTCCTAATACCATCCTGATTACCAGAATCATTCCAAACTTTAACAACACTAACCTCAGTCACATCAGGAACATGAGTATTAGTAACAGTCCAATTACCAAAATCATCATTAGTAACATTAACAGTATAACCAGCAGGAACATCAGCCTCAACAACAGTATAAACAATCACAGCACCATTATTTTTATAAGCTGGTAAACCACTGAAAACAGCAGTCCAGTTATTGGAATCATCTAAAACAGCACTGTTAATCTCTTTACCGTCAGCAAGTAATACAACAGTCACACTAGCATTTCTAATACCATCTTGATTCTCAGAATCATTCCAAACTTTTATCACATTAACAGTGACCGGTTTGAATACTTCAGTATTATTTGATGCCATTTGCTCTTTAGTAGCAACAGCATTAAGTGAAACATTGTTTACTAATGTACCATTTGTTAATGTTTTAAACCATACAGTGAAAGTTACAGTTTCACCAACATTTATTGGTGAGAAACGTCCAGCATATTCACTTTCAATTGATATTTTAGGGTCTTTTGCTAATATGTTATTTTTTTTACTAATATCATATTTAACAATTTCTGGAGTCATTACAGCCAAATTAAGTTCTTTAGTTAATACTTTAAAGAAAAGGCTGAGTGTTTGACTTTTGAGAGCTTTAACCTTATCATTGAATATGAATGTTTCACCATTTCTAACCAAAGCAGAATTGTCACATTTTACAAACTCTAATTGAGTTGAATCATAAACATTACGGAATTCTATATTTTCAAGAATAGAATCACCAGTGTTGTTTAAAATTACATTATATATAACAATGTCACCTACTGCCGGGTCTTTAGTATAAATGAATGTATTGTTATTTTTAATCCAAGTCTTATTGTCAGAATGACCAATGTATTCTAATTCGGTTGAATTGAAAATTTCATTTATTGTAACATTAACAAGAGGTTTATCGCCTGTATTGTTAATTGTAATATTGAATGCTACAGTATCATTTACATTAATAAATTCTGTTGAATTTAAATATGTTTTGTCCAGTTTTGGAACAGGAATCATACGGAACATGACTAAACTTTGTGAAGTTGGAGAAATCATAGAACTGAAATCATATTCAATAGTGACTCCGTTGATTTCTTTGATGAACTTTTCAGGCATTTTAGTTCCATTTCCGTATACTGTTTCATATAATTCTAAAACTTTGTGAACAACTGGATGTGTACTATTCCAGAATTCATGATCTGAGAATTCGTGAACAGCTCTGCTGTAATAATCTATAAGTGGAATTGGTTCTTTATGATTGTCTCTATCAGGGTAATCTCTGTAAGCTTCCGGATAGAAATCAATAGTTTGACCAGCAAATTTATATGCATCATCTGTTGAATTGAAGTAAGTGAATATTAAAATTTTAAGATAATCCGCAATTGGAGTACCATTTAAAATATTAACCAATCTGTCTAATGAATCATCTTTCAATCCGAGATGAGGGAAATTAGTATATCTTTCAACACACATTGCAATATAACTAGTATTGGTTCTACGTGTTGAATTACCAATGATATCATCTTGATTAATTTCAATGAGTTCAGTTGTTTGTACAACTGCATCATTGTTCATGAAAGTTGAATCATCTATTTTAGATGAGTAAGCGTGTACCGCTTCACCTACATTTGCCTTGTTATCTTTAAAGGTTGATCCAACAATGTCTGCATTAAGAGTTGCGATTGCACCACCGTAATTGACACAAGAGTTTTCTTCAAATACAGAATTTTGAATTAATTTTTTGGATTTAGGATAAGTGTAATCACAGGAAATTGCACCACCTGCATACTTAGCAGTGTTATTGTAGAAATATGAATTATTCATAGTACCATTAGGAGCATCCCAATAGACAGCACCACCTTTGTTTGCAGTGTTTTCAAAGAATTTTGAGTTATCAACGATACCATATTCCTCTAAAGCAAGAGCACCACCTAAGAAAAATGCATGGTTATCAGTGAATGTTGACTCATTGATAATGAAATTATTTCCCTTATCATAAACAGCACCACCTTCTGTTGATGCATTGTTTCCAGTGAATGTTGAATTATAAAGGGTACCATTGTCTCCAGTCCAGTGAATAGCACCACCATACCAACCTGCAACATTGTTTTCGAATGTAGAATATTCTACACTTACATTACTTCCTCCAATACGTACTGCTCCACCTGCAGAGAAATTACCATTATTGGATGCAATGTTGTCATTGAATTTAGAATTATTTATTGTACCATTATTACCAATCCAACTAATAGCTCCTCCGTAAGTGGATGATTGATTTTCACCATTTACATAGTTTTTATTAAATTCTGAGTGGTCAATTGTACCCTCATCACCTAACCAACATATTGCTCCACCATCAAATGAAGCTTTATTTTCGTTGAATTGAGTATTGTTTACAATTACATTTTTGCCTACGAAAACATCAATAGCCCCACCACTATAAGCGGTATTATAATTCATTATGGAATTGTTTATAATGGAATTGCCATAATAAACAAGTACCGCACCACCTTCAATTGCAGTGTTATGTTCGAAAAGTGAGTCATCTATTTCATTGTTTTCGCCATATAAACTTACAGCACCACCAGTTACATTAGCAGCATTGTAATAAAATTCACTTCCTTTTATTGAATTTCCTTTTGATTTGACATGAATAGCACCACCCACTTTATTCGCTTCATTATCTTTAAAGATTGAATCTAAGATAGTGTTATTATGTTCTTCATTCTTATATAATTCACTTTCATCTATGATAATTGCTCCACCTCTACCAAAATCAGTTTGAGAACCTTCAACTTCACCAATAGCTTTATTTCCAGCAAAAGTAGATTTTTCAATTATATTATTTTTTCCATATATTTCAATTGCACCGGCTTCATTTGCGTAATTCTGATTGAATTCAGAATTAGTTATAGTTGTGTTGTCAGCTGAGACATATATAGCTCCACCATAATCATCAGCACTGTTTTTAGTAAAATTTGTATTATTTACAGTTATTGAATTATGTATATATAATGCACCAGCGATATTTGCAGTGTTTTCATTAAAGTCACAATCATCGATTGTTCCGTTAAATCCTTGCCAAAAGATTGCACCACCATTTTTTTTCGCAGTGTTTTCATTAAATTTAGAGTTTTTAATTGTTCCGTTTTCTCCTAACCAATAAATTGCGCCACCATTATAGGAGTCATGCTTATTAAATTCTGAGTTTAATATTTCCACATTGTCCCCGTCTACACGAATAGCAGCACCTTCAGCTTGATCATCAATGACATAGTTTTCATTAAATTCTGAATTTAAAATCTTGTTATCATTACTATCTGTACCAAGATAAATTGCACCAGAAACATGTCTAGCAGAATTGTTATTAAATTTGGAATTATTAACTACACAACCTTCATTATCCATAGTAATAGCACCAGCTGCAACATCAGCATAGTTGTTTTCAAAGGTACAATTATCAACGACATTCCTAGCATGATACATATAAACTGCACCAGCAGTGAAGTTTGCGCGATTGTTTTCAAATGTAGAATTATGAATTAAATTTCCATAATTAAATAAATATACTGCTCCACCTGAAGTATTAGCAAAATTATTTATGAACTTTGAATTGTTCACAATATTATTTTGGCCATCAAAAAATAGTGAACCACCAAATTCTGCTTTATTGTTATCAAAAGTACAATTATCAATTGTGTTATCTTTTGAATTGGTTTTTAAATATATAGCACCACCACATCCAGTATGACTACTATCTCCATAGTTTGAATCATAAGCAGTGTTATTTATAAATACTGTATTTTTAATTGTATTATTATAACCCCATATAGTAACAGCACCACCATAGTCATTAGCACTGTTATCCTTAAAGGTACAATTATCAACAAGACAGTCATTACCCGTAATCAAAAGCATTGAATTATGATCCCCATTAATAAAACTAATATTATTCAATACTACATTACTAACAGTATTTGGTATGAATAATGAAGAAGCAGCATTAGCACCACTAATATAAAAACCATTACCATTAATAGTAATAGCATGAGGAATAGTAATCAAAGATTCAGCATCTGAATCTGAATACACATAATTCTTTTCAAGATTGATAATACTATTAGGATTGGAATCAATTAAATTCTGTAATTCCGTATAGTTTCCAATTTCACCGGTTTTAAGTGAATTTTGAGAATCAATAGTCTCTAATTTAATATCACCGTTGTTAGCATCCGCTAATAAAACAGAATTATCATTATCAACCATTAATTTTCCTTCTCCAGTCCCAACCAAAGTGTTATCTTCAGCTGCAACTGCATTCATAACCATTAATAATATAAAAATTATTATTAAAAAACTTCCTAGTTTAATTTTCATTATCTCCCTCTCGAATGAGAGCCAAATCAAGTATATAAACTAATCAAATAATATAAATTGTATTTATTTTAGTTAATGAAAACCTATAATATAATAAAATCAACTATCAACATACAAAAAACGACAAAAATATCCGATTAACCAAACATAACCATCATTTAAAGTACTAAGCCGAATAATACCAAACCATACAATTAAATTAAACATAAACATTTGATTTTTTTATTTATTTTAGATTTGATTTAACTCAATAAATCTCCAAATATATTATTTTAATGATCATTAAATTCTAAGAATTCAACTAATCATTTTAGCATAGTTTATTATTAATTAAACCACACGTTTAATACTTTATTGCAATAATAATGTATAATTATTTATTGCATATACATATATTTAATTCAATTAATATATAAATATGATTAATGAAAATGAAAATAATTTTCAAAAAATTATTGAATAAATACAAATATATTTAAAAAGAAGTTAATTTTAATGTTTTAATAAAAAAATAATGAATTTATTTAATAAATTGAATATAAAATTAAAAAAAATATAATAATTTTAACTTATATTGCCCAATTTCATATAATTTATCAATCCCATCCCAATTTAAAATAAAAATAAAGTAAAATAAATCAATCAAATATTCAAAATTAATTACAAAAAATGAACATTAAATAAAAGTAAATTAAATATACAGTTTTAAAGGAGTTTGTCAATAAATCCATTTTTTCGTAATATTTCTTGTTTTTAAATTTTAACTTGATATTTTTTCTTTATTTTGTGTTTTCTCAATTATTAATCTTTATTTTTTTATTTTAAACGAATTCATATTTTTGGAATTTTTGCAGGATTTTTTCCTAGAAAAAAATCTAATTTGATCAAGAGTTTTTCAACAATTTTTCTAACTAGAAAATTCTTTAAATTTTAATCAACGAATACTAATTCTTTTAATAACTTTAATTTACTTTAATATTTCTTAAAATTAAATATAAAAAGTTATAAATACTTTATAATTATTAAGTAGAAATTATTGCATTTAATTGAAATTTCAAGTAATTTCAATGAGTTTATTGCAAAATTTTTTAAAAAGTTGAAAATTTGTTAAAATTGAATATGCTCTAAAATATTTGATTTACGATGTCAGTAATAGAATTAAAAGACTATGCTGATGGAACTATCTTAAAAAAGCTAAAATGTGAGGAGGATTGTCCAAAAATGTTGTTAACGATTGTTGATTTTGCATTTTCAGATATGATTCAAAATTTAATGCATCAATTGGATTTGGAATTTGAATCTAAACGTGGACGTCCAGCATATCCTCGAACACTACTTTTAATAGTAGTTTTATACTGTTTTAGCATTGATATTTCCAATTATGCAAAAATGGAAGAAGAATGCAAGAAAAATAAATTTCTTTTAATTGCAACATGCGGATTAAAGCCATCACGCAATTCATTCGCTAATTTTTTAAATAAAAGTGATGCAAATGTAATAAAAAAAGTTTTTGTAGCCACATTGGTCTTGTTAAATGATTTACACTTCTTAGATTTTGTTAAATTGTTTGTTGATGGAACGGATATGCTTGTGAGAGCTTCCAAATATTACAAAATCACTAGAAAAGAAGTAAATGCTTTAATTAAAGTTCATGAATGGGGTTTATTGCATGAAAACACACCACAATCAATTAATCGCACAATCAATGGATTAAAAGAAAAATTAAAAATCAATAAAGATGATGACGAATTGTGTAAAACAATTAATTTGGTCTTAAAAAGGATAAAAATATATAATACTCGTATTTACGAAAAAAAGGACATTTATCTTAATATTATGAATGAAAGAAATAATGATGCTGTTTCAATTACTTTTCCAAGTACTTGTTGGATGAAAACAAAAAAAGGAAGTTATGATTTTGCTTTTAACCTGCAAGAAATCATGACTGAAAATCACATAATATTGACTGGAATGCTCTTATCGGAATCAAATGATAGAAAAACAATCAAATATGTTCTAAATAATATTTATGAAACAATTAAAGTATTTATTGAAATGCAAAAAGAATTTGGGGAGCGAAAAAACTATAGTGAAATACAAAGAAGAATTCGCGAACACCTTTTAATCGCAGATTCAGGTTATTTCTCCACAGAAAATCTCCACTATCTTTTTATCAATAAAGGACGTTTTATGAGATTAACAAAAGTAAAACCTATAAAACACAGGAAACCACATAAAGATGATGGTCTTCCAGACAATTGTAGGAAAAAACGGTATTTCTTTGAAACATATTCTTGCAAAGGATGCTCAAATATTGAAAACTGCAAAAATAAGACTTTAGTAATCCAATCTACTGACCTTAATTTCGAAATGACTGAAAGATTCTTGGATAAAAGAAGAAATACTCATTATTCTTCTCGTTTTTCACGAAGTGAAGGAATAAATGGATTTTTGAAAGGTGATAATGGAGTTTTGAAATTAATCGGAACTACAGATAATGCAGTAAACAACGAGATCCAACTAAGAAACACCATTTACAACCTTACAAGACTAATTAATCTCAAAGACACAGCATATTGAGCAAAGAATGCAAGAAAGAGCCCAATAATCCATCATTAAGATAGATTGTACGCCGCATCATAAACGACCATTTTTGAATCGAAACATAAAAATCCAAAGAATGGAAGTTCAATTTAATTTTTGAAATTCAAATTTAATAAAAATAACGATTGAAAACAACTCAAAACAAGAAAAAAATAAAAGAACCACAGAACTCTAAAATAAAAACTAAAACCAAATAAACTTAAAAATAGAAAAAACAA